>CADBQM010000160.1 GCA_902796795.1 uncultured Eubacteriales bacterium | reverse complement strand
TCGATCAGCGGTCCCAGTGTCGTCAGCGGCGCTTTTTCAACGTCTTCGACAAAGATCACAAAATGCGGATTCCCGACCGACACCGGCGTCCCGCTCACCCGTTCTCCGTGTGCCGCAAGTTCAATTTCCGTACCGACCTCCGCCGGTCCCATATCGACCGTAACGCTCTTCACCTTTCCCGCCCGCTCCTGCATCTCCAGCTTCCGGATCCCGGAAAGCGTTTCGATGATCAGGCGGGTCCTGTCGGTGTAGCCTTTGTCATATACATATTTGCCGACGCAGCGGATCCCGTTGCCGCACATCATCGCTTCGCTGCCGTCGGCGTTGAAGATCCGCATACGGAAATCCGCGATATCGGAGGGAGAGATATAGATCATCCCGTCGGATCCCGCGCCGAAGTGGCGGTCAGACAGTTTTCTGGACAGCGCCGCGATATCATCCGGCACTTCCCCGTAAACATACAGATAGTCGTTGCCCAGGCCGTGCATCTTCGCAAAGTGCATGCTGCGTTCTCCTTTCCTAATGGCCGCGGCCGGAATACCGGACGACTGCTTCGCTGCGCCGCGTCACTCGCCGCTGGCGCCGTAATTCGAAAGGACGCGCGCCGACGGATCGTTCACGTCGCAGCCTTCCCATTCACGGTTCGGCATCCAGAAATCCACGATCATTTCCGCCTGGCCGGGATAATACTTTTCAAAGATCTCCCGGTACAGCAGGGACTCCTTTGTAAACGGCTGCGCGTGGGTATACTGCCGCCGTTTCTCTTCAAACTCCGCATCCGAATACTGTGTCTCGGCATATTCCTTTAAGTAATCCACCATCGAATGTCCGACGGCATCGGAAAAAGCCGCCTTCTCCCGCCAGAGGATCGTATCCGGCAGCAGATCAAGGCATTCAAAGGCGTGGCGGAGCAGGTATTTGCCCTTCCCATAGCGGTTGAGCTTCATCTCCGGATCCAGGCACATCACATAACGGACAAGATCAAGATCGCCGAAGGGCACGCGCGCTTCCAGGGAATTCACGGAGATACAGCGGTCGGCCCGGAGCACGTCGTACATATGCAGCTCCCGGATCCGCTTTTCCGCCTCCTGTTGGAAGGCTTCCGCAGAAGGCGCGAAGTCCGTGTATTTATAGCCGAAAAGCTCGTCCGAGATCTCGCCGGTCAGGATCACGCGGATATCCGTCTGCTCATGGATCGCCTTACAAACGAGGTACATGCCCATGCTCGCCCGGACCGTCGTGATATCGAAGGTGCCGAGCAGATGGATGACTTCCGGGAGGGATGCGATCACTTCTTCCGGCGTCATGAAGACTTCTGTATGATGGCTTCCGATATGCTCCGCCGCCTGCCGCGCGTACTTCAGATCGATGGCGTCTTCGCTCATGCCGATCGCAAAGGTCTCGATCGGCTGCGCGCACTCCCTTGCCGCGATCGCGCATACAAGGGAGGAATCCAGCCCGCCGGAAAGCAGGAAACCTACTTTCACGTCGGAGACCAGGCGTTTCCGGACGCCGGCAACGAGCTTTTCTCGGATCTTCCCGCAAGCGGTCTCCAGATCGTCCTGCAAGACGCGCTCCGCAGCGGCGATATCCGCATAGCGGACGAACTTTCCGCCCCTGTAATAATGACCGGGCGGGAAAGGCTTGATCTTTTCCGCAAGCCCGACCAGGTTCTTTGCCTCGCTCGCGAAAAGGATCGTCCCTTCCGCGTCGTAGCCGTAATACAGCGGCCGGATGCCGATCGGGTCGCGGGCGGCGATATACTCCCCGGTCCTGCCGTCATAGAGGATGCAGGCGAACTCAGCGTCGAACATGGAGAACATATCCGTCCCGTATTCAAAATACATCGGCAGGATGATCTCGCAGTCACTGTCCGAAAGGAAGGAATAGCCTTTCTCCTTCAGTATTTCACGTTCTTTTTCAAAACCGTACAGCTCGCCGTTACAGACCACATAGCAGCCGTCCAGTTCGAAGGGCTGCATGCCCGAAGGCGTCAGTCCCATGATGGAGAGACGGTGAAAGCCAAGCAGCCCATTCCCGGTATCAACGATCCTGCTGTCATCTGGTCCGCGGGATCTCGTCTGGTAAAAGCCCTGTTCAAAAGCCGCAAGCACCGCGCTGCCGCCGCAATAGCCCATAATCGAACACATAAGCGTTACTCCACATCCTGCAGGGCGTCATAGCCCTCTTCCCCGGTACGAACCTTCACGACGTTCTCCACATCATAAACAAAGATCTTGCCGTCCCCGATATGTCCGGTATAAAGCACCTTCTTTGCGGTCTCGATCACGTCCCGCACCGGGATCGCGCTGACGACGATATCCACCTGGACCTTCGGCCGGAGGTCCGTCTCGACTGCGACGCCGCGGTAGTATTCCGTATGCCCCTTCTGCATGCCGTAGCCCATCACATGGGAGACCGTCATACCGGTGATGCCAAGCTTGCTCATGGCATCTTTCAGCGCATAGAGCTTTTCCTCCTTGAACACGATCTCCACCTTGGTGAACTTATACCCGCCGGCGGCGAAAGAAGGCTCCCGTTTTACCGGGACCGCCTCCGCTGGCGGCGTGGTGCCGGTCACAGCGGTGATCTGGTCGCCGGTACCGAATTCCGCGTACTTGTCCACCGCCGGCATGAAATCCGCGTAGGCGCTTGGCAGGCCATGCTCGCTTGCATCAAGACCTGCCAGCTCATCAGCGGCATCCGCGCGCAGGAAATTGATTTTTTTCAGGAACAGAAAGAAGCCGGTCATGGTGAGCGTCGCCCATCCTGCCACGGCAGCGAAGCCGAGGAGCTGCAGTCCGAGCTGCTTAAAGTCTCCAGTATAGAAAAGTCCCCGAAGACCTGCAGGAGCATCCGGATTTGCCAGAAGGCCGACCGCGATCGTCCCCCAGATACCGTTTGCGCAGTGGACGCCCACGGCGCCGACCGGATCGTCGATATGCAGCTTCAGGTCAAGCACTTCCACGACCGCCACGACGAGCACGCCGGCAACCAGGCCGACCACGCCGGCACCGACGGCGTCAAAGGCGTCGCAGCCGGCCGTGACAGCGACCAGTCCTGCCAGGGCGGCGTTGAGACACATGGACACGTCTGGTTTGCCGTTCTTCACCCAGGTGTAGACCAGCGTCGTGCAGGTGGCGACGGAAGGTGCGATCGTCGTTGTCAGGAAGATCGCGGAAAGTTCCGAAGGTGTGGTCGCCGCGGCGCCGTTAAAACCATACCATCCAAGCCAGAGGATGAAGACGCCCAATGCGCCGAGCGGAATGGAATGTCCGGGGATCGCGTTGACCTTGGTGATTTTTCCCTTTCGGTCCGTCACATATTTGCCGATCCGCGGGCCGAGGACTGCCGCGCCGATCAGCGCAGCGATGCCGCCGACCATATGGATCGCGCAAGAGCCGGCATAATCATGGAAGCCGAGCTGGCTGAGCCAGCCGCCGCCCCAGATCCAATGTGCCTCGATCGGATAGATCACCAGGCTGATCACGCCCGAGTAGACGCAGTAGGCGGCAAACTTCGTCCGCTCTGCCATCGCACCGGAGACAATCGTCGCCGTTGTCGCGCAGAAAACAAGATTGAAAACAAAATAGCTGGCGTCCGTAAAGCCCTCTGCCGGAGATGCGATAAAATCCTTAAAGTGGGTGAACAGATCCAGATTCGGTTTTCCGATCAGTCCGAAGAACGCGTCTTCCCCCATCATCAGGGCATACCCGAGGATCGAAAAAACGACGGTCCCGATACAGAAATCCATCAGGTTCTTCATGATGATATTTCCGGCATTCTTGGCGCGGGTAAAGCCGGTCTCCACCATGGCAAACCCCGCCTGCATCCAGAATACCAATGCCGCACCGATCAAAAACCAGAATTCTACACTCATCTTGTTTCCTCCCATTTTCAATACTGTATTACTTCACGCTGAACAGGATGTCTCCATAGGTCGGGAAGGGCCAGTAGCTCTTTGCCGTCAGAAGTTCCGCTCTGTCGCAGGGGATCCGGAGCTCCGCCATGGCTGGTACGACCGTATCCCGGATCAGTGCAGATTCTTCCATGATATCCGCCGCCTTCTGCAGCCCTGTTAACGCCGCCTCCAGCGCATCAGCTTTTTCACTGATACTGTCTGTCAGCGCGGAAAGCTTTGTTACAAGCTCTGTCTCATAGCCGCAGGCAAGCTCCGGGAAAAGTGCCTTCTTTTCAGCAGCCTGTTTCGCGATATCTGCGGTAAAACGGGTGATTGCCGGCGCGATCCGCTTGTGGACCATATTGACCATGGTATTCGCTTCGATCGTGACGGTCTTGCAGTAATTCTCCAGCATGATGTCCCGCCGGGACCTCAGTTCGTCCACTGTAAACACACCAAGCGCAGTCAGCATCCTGACGTTTTTCTCATCCAGCAGATGCGGCATGCAGTCCGCCGTCGTGCGGTAGTTCAGAAGGCCTCTTTTTTCTGTCGCTTCCCCGATCCAGGAATCGTCATAGCCGTTGCCGTTGAAGATGATACGGCGATGGTCGCGGATGGTCTTTTTGATCATGTCATGCAAGGCCATCTTAAAGTCTTCTGCCTGCTCCAGGCAGTCCGCATAGATCCGGAGACTCTCCGCGACTGCACTGTTCAGCATGATGTTGGCACAAGCGATGCTGTTGGAAGAACCGAGCATGCGGAATTCAAACTTGTTGCCGGTGAAAGCAAAGGGCGACGTCCGGTTACGATCCGTCGTATCCCGGTTGAATTTTGGC
Organism: uncultured Eubacteriales bacterium; assembly: GCA_902796795.1. GTDB lineage: Bacteria > Bacillota > Clostridia > Lachnospirales > Lachnospiraceae > UBA1267. The sequence continues at coordinate 12,099 of CADBQM010000160.1, read as the reverse complement.
AGAACGTCTACGCCGAGCTTCATCTGCATCCGCTCCGCTCCCTGGTATGGCGTATCGTTTTCAATGGCTTCCAGGACCGCGTTCAATTCGTCGCCGACGAAGATCGAGATCACGGCCGGCGGCGCTTCGTTCGCGCCGAGACGGTGATCGTTGCCTGCGGTCGCGACAGAGATGCGAAGCAGGTCCTGATAGTCGTCCACCGCTTTGATGACCGCGCAGAGGAACAGCAGAAATTGTGCGTTCTCATACGGGGTCTCGCCGGGTGAAAGCAGGTTCTGACCTTCGCTGGTCGCGATCGACCAGTTGTTGTGTTTGCCGCTGCCGTTGACTCCTGCAAAGGGTTTTTCATGAAGCAGGCAGACAAGGCCGTGCTTTGCGGCGACCTTCTGCATGATCTCCATCGTCAGCTGGTTCTGGTCAGTAGCCACGTTGGTCGTCGTGTAGATCGGCGCAAGCTCGTGCTGGGCAGGCGCGACTTCGTTGTGCTCCGTCTTCGCCAGGATGCCGAGCTTCCACAGTTCGTCGTTCAGGTCTTCCATAAATGCCGCGACGCCGGGCTTGATCGCGCCAAAGTAATGATCGTCCAATTCCTGGCCTTTTGGCGGTTTTGCGCCGAACAGGGTCCGCCCCGTAAAGCGCAGGTCGGGACGCTGGTCATACATCTCTTTTGTAATGAGGAAATATTCCTGTTCGGAGCCGACGGAGGAAACGACACGCTTTGTCGTTTTATTGCCGAAGAGCCGCAGGATGCGGAGCGCCTGTCTGTTCAGCACTTCCATGGAGCGGAGCAGCGGCGTCTTTTTGTCCAGGGCATGTCCGCCATAGGAACAGAATGCCGTGGGGATGCAGAGCGTCCGGCCTTTGATAAATGCATAGGAAGTCGGATCCCATGCCGTATAGCCTCTTGCCTCAAAGGTCGCCCGGAGTCCGCCCGAAGGGAAGGATGAAGCATCCGGTTCACCCTTGATGAGTTCTTTGCCGGAGAACTCCATGATGACGCTTCCGTCCGGCGAAGGAGCGATAAAGCTTTCGTGCTTTTCCGCCGTAATACCGGTCAGCGGCTGGAACCAGTGCGTGAAATGCGTCGCGCCTTTCGTGACCGCCCAGTTCTTCATCGCGTCCGCCACCGCATTGGCGACGCCAATATCCAGTTCCGTTCCCTCGTCGATGGTCTTCCTTAAGGAAGCATAGACACCGGCCGGGAGGATCGCCCGCATGACGCGGTCGTCAAACACGTTGCTGCCGAAGTAATCCGATACTGTACTCATCTTTCCTTCTCCTTTTGAAAAAATAAAAAGGCAAAGACCCCTTCTGCCGAAATACAAAAGACGTCTTTGCCTTATCCTGTGCGGTTTTCTTTTTCCTGTGAAAATGAAGAAAGGGCGCCCTGAGTCCGATCACTCAAAGACGCCCTTGCCTTTATGTTCGGGCATTATACATCGACGCTTCCCGCCTGTCAAGCATCAATTTTGCTTGACATTTTTCACTGCCGGCTATACAATCCTTGCAAATGAGCAAAGGCGTTCATTTACGTACAGATATTCTGTGCGCAGATGAGCGCCTTTGTTTTTTATTTTTCATAAGAGGTAGCGATCGACATGATGAAAGAAGGTCAGGTACGTATCCCTGCCGGGTGCGCCATCGCCGCAGTGATTTCAAAAGATGGAAAAAAGATGACCGGGGAAATGATCACGGCCGCCATGAAGCCGATGCACGAACGCAGCAACGGACTGGGCGCCGGTTTTGCCAGTTATGGGATCTATCCGGAATACCGGGATCTTTTTGCGCTGCATATGTTCTTTGACAGCCGGGATACCCGGAAGGCCTGCGAAGCATTTCTGAAGGAGTATTTCGAGATCGTGCAGTCCGAGATCATTCCGACGCGCAAGATTCCCGCGATTACCGACGAGCCGATGATCTGGCGTTTCTTCGTTGCACCGCTCCGGTCCATGCTTACCAGTTTACAGCTCGATGAGAAAGAATTCGTCGCCCGTGCCGTGATGAAGATCAACACGGAATTTGACGGCGCCTATGTTTTTTCTAGCGGGAAAAACATGGGGACCTTCAAGGCTGTCGGCTTCCCTGAAGACGTCGGTGTATTTTACCGGCTGGAAGAATATGAAGGCTATTCCTGGACCGCACACGGCCGTTATCCCACAAATACGCCGGGCTGGTGGGGCGGTGCCCATCCCTTCACCCTGCTCGATTATTCTGTCGTACATAACGGCGAGATCTCTTCCTATGACGCCAATCGCCGTTTTATCGAAATGTTCGGATATAAATGCACGCTGCAGACCGATACCGAAGTCATCACCTACATTCTGGATTATCTGAACCGGGTACAGGGACTGACGCTTCAGGAGGCCGCGTCAGTGATCGCCGCGCCTTTCTGGAGCACGATCGACCGGGAGAAGGACGTGGATGCCCGCCGACAGCACGCTTATCTGCGTACCGTCTTTCCAAGCCTGCTTGTGACCGGCCCGTTCTCAATCCTCCTTGGTTTTACGGGCGGGATCATGGCACTGAACGACCGCCTGAAGCTCCGCTCCATGGTCGTCGGGGAAAAGAAGGACAAGGTGTTCATTGCCAGCGAAGAAGCGGCGATCCGCACTATGGATCCGGACGCGGAGAACATCTGGGCCCCGGCCGGCGGAGAACCGGTCATCATCCGTGTGAGAGAAGGTGCTTACTGATGGGAATTGATTATATATATCCGGAATATGAAGTTGTACGGAACGAGTCCCGCTGCATTGCCTGCCGGGTCTGTGAACGCCAGTGCGCGAACGAGGTCCATCGCTATGATCCCGAACGCGGTCTGATGATCAGCGATGAGACGAAATGCGTCAACTGCCAGCGCTGTGTCTCCCTCTGTCCGACACATGCTCTGAAGATCGTGAAAAGCGACTGTACCTTTCGTGAAAACGCCAACTGGCAGAATGATACGATCCGCGAGATCTATAAACAGGCCGGCAGCGGCGGCGTACTGCTGTCCTCCATGGGAAATCCCAAAGCCCTGCCTGTCTACTGGGACAGGCTGCTGATCAATGCCTCCCAGGTAACGAATCCCTCCATCGATCCGCTCCGAGAGCCGATGGAGACCCGGGTCTTCCTGGGGAAGAAGCCGGAGAGGCTGCACCGGGACGAAAACGGCGCGCTCGTCTGCGATCTGCCGCCGCAGATCGAACTTTCGATGCCGGTGATGTTCTCGGCCATGAGCTACGGCTCGATCAGCTACAACGCGCACGCTTCCCTGGCAAGGGCTGCACAAGAACTCGGTATCCTGTACAACACCGGCGAGGGCGGTCTGCACGAGGATTTCTATGTTTACGGGCCGAATACGATCGTCCAGGTCGCCAGCGGACGTTTTGGCGTGCATGAAGATTATCTGGAGGCCGGCGCCGCCATCGAGATCAAGATGGGCCAGGGTGCGAAACCCGGCATCGGCGGTCATCTGCCCGGCGCCAAGATCGTAGGTGATATCTCACGGACCCGGATGATCCCGGAAGGCTCCGACGCCATATCGCCTGCTCCGCATCATGACATCTATTCGATCGAAGATCTGCGGCAGCTTGTTTATTCTCTGAAGGAAGCGACCGGTTATCGGAAACCGGTGATCGTCAAGGTCGCGGCCGTCCACAACATCGCTGCGATCGCCAGCGGGATCGCCCGCAGCGGCGCAGATATCATTGCGATCGATGGCTTCCGCGGCGGTACAGGCGCCGCGCCGACCCGCATCCGGGACAATGTAGGGATCCCGATCGAACTGGCCCTTGCTGCCGTTGATCAGCGTCTCCGGGACGAAGGCATCCGCAGCAGCGTCTCCCTGGTCGCCGGCGGTTCGATCCGCAGCGCCGCGGATGTGGTCAAGGCCATCGCGCTCGGCGCAGACGCCTGCTATATCGCGACTGCCGCCCTGCTGGCGCTGGGCTGCCACCTCTGCCGGACCTGCCAAACCGGCAAATGCAACTGGGGCATCGCGACCCAGCAGCCGGAACTCGTAAAACGGCTGAATCCGGATATTGGCAGCGAGCGTCTTGTCAATCTCATGACGGCCTGGAAACACGAGATCATGGAACTTATGGGCGGCATGGGGATCAATTCCATCGAAGCACTCCGCGGCAACCGGCTCATGCTCCGCGGCGTCGGCCTGAATGAAACGGAGCTGCGGATCCTGGGCATCGCCCATGCGGGGGAATAAAAAATGAAACGAGTCTATGTCAACGAGGCATGGTGCCTCGCCTGCCATCTGTGTGAATATAACTGTGCTTTTGCCAACTCCGGTCTTTCCGACATGGTCCTGGCACTGAAAGGGAAGTCCATCTATCCACGCATTCATGTGGAAGGGGATGAAAAGATCTCCTATGCGGTCTCGTGCAGGCACTGCGAGGATCCGATCTGCGTCAGAAGCTGTATCGCGGGCGCGCTCTCGAAAGAGGACGGCGTGATCCGGATCGACCGGGAGAAATGTGTCGGCTGCTTTACCTGCATCCTCGTCTGTCCCTACGGCGCGCTGGCGCCGGATAAGGACGGTGTCATGCAGAAATGCGAACTCTGTCTCCAGAACAGCTCCGGAGAACCGGCCTGCGTCAAGGGCTGTCCCAACCGGGCGATCGTCTACGAGGAACGAGGTGAGGCATGATGAAAAAATACGTTATCATCGGCAACGGCGTAGCGTCAGCAGCCTGTATCGAAGGAATACGAAGCGCCGACCGTGACGGCAGGATCACCGTCATCTCCGAAGAAAAGCACGAAGTCTACTGCCGCCCGCTGATATCATACTATCTGGAAGGAAAAACAGACCTCGCCCATATGCGCTACCGCAGCGAGGATTACTACGAACGAACAGGCGCAGAAGTCCTCTACGGACGGAAAGCAGTCCGTATCCGGACGGCGGATCAGACGGTCGAACTGGAGGATGGGACACACATCCCTTATACCGAACTGTGCGTCGCTGCCGGATCGTCTCCCTTCGTACCGCCGTTTGCCGGCCTCAGCAGCGTCAAGACAAAGTTTTCCTTTATGACTCTGGATGACGCACTGGCGCTGGAGAAAGCGCTGAAGCCGGAAAGCCGTGTGCTGATCGTCGGGGCCGGCCTGATCGGCCTGAAGTGCGCGGAGGGGATCCTGAAACGCGTTGGCAGCGTGACGGTCTGCGACCTGGCCGACCGTGTACTTTCCAGTATCCTTGACGCGGACTGCGCCGCCCTGGTGCAGCAGCATCTGGAGGCGCAGGGGATCCGCTTCTTCCTGAATGACAGCGTCGGACATTTTGAAGAGAATACCGCCTATATGACGGGCGGCGCGGTCGTTCCTTTTGATACCCTGGTGCTTGCGGTCGGCGTCCGTGCCAACACGGCGCTCCTGAAAGAAGCCGGCGGCGAAGTCGGCCGAGGGATCGTCGTAGATGAGCGGATGCGTACTTCTGCAGATCACATCTGGGCAGCCGGCGACTGTACGGAGGGCATGGACAGTTCCAGCGGCCGGCCCCGGGTGATTGCGATCCTGCCGAACGCTTATATGCAGGGCTTCACGGCGGGAGTCAATATGGCCGGGGAATCGGCGGTGTTCGATCAGGCGATCCCCATGAATTCCATCGGCTTCTTCGGGATGCACGTCATGACCGCAGGCGTCTGCGAAGGAGAGATGTATGAGGAAAGAACGGCAGATTCCCTGAAGCGGCTGTTTATGAAAGACGATCTCCTGAAAGGCTTTATCCTGATCGGCGGCAATGAACGAGCCGGCATCTATACTTCGATGATCCGGGAGAAAACGCCGCTGTCTTCGGTCAATTTCGATCTGTTAAAACAGGCCGCCACCACGGCAGCATTTCCGGCAGAGATACGTAGGAAAAAGTTTGGGGGAGTGGTATAATATGAAGATCATTCAGGCGGAAGGACTGGGACATAGGAAACTGAACGAAGCGCTCCGCAGCATTCAGGAGCCTTGTACGATCGAAGGCTGCTGCGGCCAGCGTTTTATCGCCGCCGGCATGTCCGGAAAAAACGTCACCATCGAAGGTGTTCCCGGAAATGCCCTCGGCGCGTATTTAAACGGCGGGACCCTGACGGTGCTCGGAAGTGCCCAGGACGCTGTAGGCGATACGATGAACGCCGGAACGATCGTGGTTCACGGGAATATCGGCGACGCGGCCGGTTACGCGATGCGCGGCGGGAAGATCTATATCCGGGGCAACGCCGGATACCGCACCGGCATCCATATGAAAGCCTATGAAGATAAAGTTCCCCTGATGGTGATCGGCGGAAAAGCCGGGAGCTTTCTCGGAGAATACCAGGCGGGCGGCCGGATCATCGTACTCAACCTCGATACCCCGCGGGAAAAGATCGTCGGGTTCTTCCCCTGTACAGGCATGCACGGCGGAAAGATGTTTCTGCGCTCCGATTGTAAAGACGTCGTTTTCCCGGAACAGGTCACGGCCCGTCCCGCGGAAGAAGACGATCTTCAGGAGCTCCGCGCGGAACTCGCAGAATACTGTGCGCTGTTCGGACTCGATCTGGAGGAGATCCTCTCTGTCCCTTTCACAATCATAACGCCGGACAGCAGAAATCCCTATCGACAAATGTATGTGGCGAATTAACGTCAGGAGGTCTACATGAAATACTCAAAGGAAGAGGTCATGCAATATGTACAGGAGGAGGACGTCAAATTTATCCGCCTCACTTTCTGCGACGTTTTCGGTAAACAGAAAAACATTGCCATCATGCCAGAGGAGCTGCCCCGTGCCTTTGAATACGGGATCTCCTTTGACGCGTCTGCGATCGCGGGCTTCGGCGACGAGACCCGCAGCGACCTCCTGCTCCACCCCGAGCCGGAAACGCTCATGCCCCTGCCCTGGCGTCCGGAGCACGGCCGTGTCGTACAGATGCTCTCTTCCATCACGCACCCGGACGGAACGCCGTTCTGCTGTGACACGCGCAGTCTGTTAAAACATGCGATCGAAGATGCTGCAAAGGCGGGTCTTGAATTCACCTTCGGCACGGAACAAGAATTCTATCTTTTTACACTGGATGAGAACGGGAAGCCGACGGCCGTCCCCTGCGACGAAGCCGGCTATATGGACATCGCCCCGGAAGACCGCGGGGAAAACATTCGCCGCGAGATCTGCCTCACGCTGGAACAGATGGGGATCCGTCCGGAAAGCTCACATCATGAAGAGGGACCCGGTCAGAACGAGATCGATTTCCGTTATGCCGACGCGCTGACGGCTGCCGACAATGCCCTGACCTTCCAGCGCGTCGTCCGTACTGTCGCACACCGGAACGGCCTGGCGGCGGATTTCTCCCCGAAACCGCTCCCGGACTGCCCCGGCAACGGCTGCCATATCAATTTCTCCATACGGCCATTCGACAATAAGTCCGTCTTCTCTTCCATGATCGCAGGGATCCTTACGCACGCCCGGGTGATGACGGCTTTCTTCAATCCGACCGAGGCTTCCTACGCCCGACTGGGGAAACACAAGGCGCCGGGCTATGTTTCCTGGTCGCATGAGAACCGCTCGCAGCTCATCCGGATTCCGGCCGCATCCGGGGAATACCGCCGCGCGGAACTGCGCTCGCCGGACCCTGCCGCCAATCCTTATCTTTCGTTTACCCTGATGATTTACGCAGGACTGGATGGGATCAAGAACCAGATCCCGCTTCCTGCGCCTGTCGACATGAACCTCTATACCGCGGCTGCCGATGTTCTTTCCGTCACCGAAAAACTGCCGGAGACGTTTGCGGAAGCCTGTCAGGCTGCCGCTTCAAGCAACTTTATCCGAACCCACATCCCTGCTAAGATCCTTGCGATCTACTGCGATATCTGAGCATTCGAACGGCATCACAGAAAGGGGTCTCGTATGAGTCTGGAGGAGCGGGTCTACAGCGTCCTCGTAGTATCCGCAGCGGTAAAACTGAATACGGCACTTTTGGACCTCCTGCCGGAATCCCGGTATCAGCCGGTGAAGATCGTTAACAGCGTCAGCGCGGGCAAGCGGGCATGGAATGAACGGAGCTATGACTACGTCATCATCAATTCTCCTTTGCCCGACGACGCAGGGATACGTTTTGCTGTCAACATGGAGAATTCTAAAGGCACAGTCGTCCTGCTGCTGGCAAGTGCGGAAGTGTACGACGAGATCCGGGACAAAGTGGCGGAACACGGTGTGTTTACCCTTTCCCGGCCGCTTTCCCGCGCTGTCCTGACTGTTGCGCTCGACTGGATGGCAAGCGCCAGAGAACGTCTGCGGCGGCTGGAGAAGAAGACGCTATCCGTCGAAGAAAAAATGGAGGAGATCCGTGTGGTCAACCGCGCAAAATGGCTGTTGATCTCCGCATTGCAGATGGAGGAACCGCAGGCGCACCGCTATATCGAAAAGCAGGCGATGGACCACAGTATCTCCAAGCGGGAGGTTGCCGAAGAGATCATAAGGACTTACACATAGGAGCAAGCAGTGTCCGCGTCGTACGGAATCTATGCGGTGAATCAGGCGTAGACGATCACCGCAACAAGCTCCAGGACTTCGTCCCCTTTGTTCGCGATGCCGTGGCAGGTGCCGGCCGGGCAGATCGCGACGTCGCCCGCATGCACCGTCACGAGCTCCCCGTTATCATTGTATTCACCAGTGCCGCTTAAGAAATAAAACAGCTCCGTGTCTTTATCGTGCAGATGGTAGCCGATGCTGGTGCCTGGGCGCAGTGTGATCTTTGAAAACAGCCGCCCCTTGTTGTTGAGTTCTTCCGGTGAGGCGATGAGGCTTTTCAGTTCCACGGTGCCTTCGCCGTCCCGCATATGTTCCCGGTATTCGATACCGCACTCTTCCGCTCTCCTGATCATGGCCTTTCCTTTCCGCCCCGGTGTGATGCCGCGGGACGATCCTGTACATTTTTGTTTATTATAGCACAGATCCACGGATTCTTTTAATAATACTGTTTTCTTCTTGTTTCTTCTTTTAAAAAAAGTTAAGATAGGGCTGCAGACACAACTCCACGGAGGCGATCAAATGAACCGGCTGACTTTTGACAGAAACGGCTTCTATCTTGACGGCCGCCCGTTCCGCATCATCTCGGGTGACATTCACTATTTCCGTATCCATGAAAAAGACTGGGAAAAGCGCCTGGACCTGGCGCTGGATTTCGGTCTCAATACCGTCCAGACTTACGTTCCCTGGAACGCGCATGAGCCGAAGCCCGGCGAATACCGTTTTGAGGGAATGCTGGATCTCGGCGCGTTCCTGAAGCTCTGCGGCGAAAAAGGCCTGAAGGTCCTGCTCCGCCCCGCGCCTTACATCTGCTCGGAATGGGACTTCGGCGGCCTGCCGGCCTGGCTCCTAAAGGACCCGGAGGTCGCGATCCGCTCGTCCGAGCCTCACTATCTCGCAGCCGTAAAACGATATTATGACCGTCTCATCCCAGTATTCCTGCCTTATCTTGCCACGAACGGCGGCCCGGTGATCGCGGTCGCGCTGGAGAACGAATACGGCAGCTATGGGAATGACCACGCTTATCTCCGGGCGCTTGCCGATATGTTCCGGGAAGGCGGCGTCGACGTCCCCCTCTATACGACCGACGGCAACACGTTTTCGATGTTCGTTTTCGGTCGGGAGGAGAAGGAGAACTTCTTCGGCGTCAACTTCCGCGCGAAACCCGGCTTCCCGACAAGCGCCGAAGCAAACCTGCACCGCCTGGATCCCGATAAGCCTTTCTTTGTCGGTGAATTCTGGGCAGGCAGGAGCATGCACTGGGGTGAGCCCTTTTTCCGCCGGGATCCCAAAGAGACTTCGGAATCCCTCCGGGAAGCGCTCGAACTGAACGGGAACGTCAGCTTCTACATGTTCTCCGGCGGCACGAACTTCGGCTTCATGGGCGGCGCGAACGTCGGCGCTTCCTACAGCCCGCGGCCGGGAACACCGCTCCGCTACATCCCGCACACGACTTCCTACAGCGAAGATACGATGCTCGGAGAAGCCGGGGAAGTCACCGATAAATACTTCCTCTGCCGCGACGTACTGGACGAATACCTGGGCAGGGAAAAACGGCCGCACGTACGGGAAGAACATAAGGCACAGGCGCTGCAGATCCGGCTCACGGAAGCCGCGCCGCTCTTTGAAAACCTGGACGCCCTGACCGAAACAAAAACCTGCAGCGCCGTTCCGCGGCCGATGGAGGCCTATGGCCAGAATTACGGCCTGATCCTCTATTCCACGAAGCTTGACGCCTTCACTTCCGACCCGGCGGCGCTTCAGCCGTATAAATATAAGGACCGGACAAATATCTACGTCGACGGGAAATGGCACTCGACTTACCTGCGCGACCGCGGCGCGACAAGGATCGCCGCAGGAACGCCGCTTGCGGACGGCCTGCCCGCGCTCCTGCCGGACGGAACAGAAAAGAAGATCGACGTCCTTGTAGAAAATCTCGGCCGCATCAACTTCAGCGCCGCAATGACCGATGAACGGAAGGGCCTCGAAGACTGCATCCTGTTCGGAAAAGCAAAGCTCCACGGCTATGAGACCCGGACGCTCCCGCTCGAAGACCTCTCCCGCCTGGACTGGCAGGAGGCGCAGGAGGCCGCTATAGAAGACCATCTGCCCTGCTTCTTCCGCGGCCGTTTCGACGCGGAAGCCGGGATCGATACTTATGTTTCTTCTGCCGGCTTTGACCACGGTTATATCTGGGTCAACGGCTTCAACCTCGGGCGCTACGACAGCGCGGGACCGCAGATGACCCTGTATCTTCCCGGACATTTCCTTAAGGAGAAGGACAACGAGCTCATCGTGCTGGACCTGGACCCCGTGGGGGAGAAAATGACCGTCGACTGTCTGGATCACGAGATCCTGGAAGGCGAAGCGGAAGAACTCCGCTGATCCGCCCGGCGAATACAGAAGGAAGCTTCTATGGAACAGCTCAAAATGTACTGGCTGCCGGGGACCCCGATCCGGAACGATCCGCTGCCGGAAGGATATTCTGTCAGCCGGTTCACGAAAGACGAAGACCGCCTCGCCTGGTGTGAATGCTGTAAAAACGGCCTGATCCCGGATGATGCCGGTATCGAAGCATTTTATCACGATATCGAGAGCAGGCCGGATATCAACATCTATGAGGACGTCTTTTTCCTCGACTATCAGGGCGAACACGTCGGTACGGTCACGGCGTTCATCCATAAGGACAGCAATATCGGCGACATGCACATGGTCGGCCTGAAGCCCGAATTCCGCGGCAGGGGCCTGGCGAAGTATTTCTGCATCATCACCGAAAAAAAGCTCTCTGAAGCGGGCGTGCGCCTGATCCGGCTCACCACGGACGAATGGCGGAAAGGCGCGGTAAGATCCTACTTAAGCGGTGGCTTCCTGCCGGTCGAATATGATACCGGGATGGAAGAACGCTGGCGTGCGGTCTTAAAGGAATACGGCATTCCGCGCGTCGATATGCTCGATGACGCAGGGCATTATTACAAAACACTCGAGATCTGAAGTAATCTTATCAAGGTGGAAGAAAGATGAATGTGAAACATCGTTTTCTGAAACGCTTCGCGGCGCTCGCCGCCGTACTGGTCCTGCTCGTACAGGTATTTCCTCAGCCTGCCGCAGCAAAATCCGACCCGGGCATCGGTTCAGACCTGAAAGAGGTCTGGGTCACCCATGAAGGCGAGCGTTACGATCTTCTGAGCGAAGTAATGAACATCCCGGGCGGTTTCCTGGCGGAGCTGCCTTTTGAACTGTCCGTCAACGAAGACAGCGTCGGCGACGTAGAGATCGTGGACGTCGGGGGAGACGATTTCAAACTGCTGTACCGCGGTAAAAAGCGCAGCTTCAGCCTGTCCACACTGGATTTCAATGAAAAGACGATCCTGAAAGCACGGGTCTATGATAAAAGCGGCACGCGTATCTGGGAATACGTCCTGGGACTCCGCGTCCTGAAGGGCCGTGCCCAGGATTTTGAAAAACCGATCGAGGTCGGCCTGGAAGCCGGATCCGGGGTCGTGGTCAGCATGGATAAGTTCTGCCCCGGGATGGCGCTCAAGATGCTCCCGTTTGTGATCCCGGTGACCGCGAAGGTCACGGCGGACGGCCGGACGATCATCGGTTTCGGCGCGAATTCCGGC
>CADBQM010000159.1 GCA_902796795.1 uncultured Eubacteriales bacterium | reverse complement strand
AGCGGGTGCCGGTGCACATTTCTTCGCAGACCACGACGCCGCCGCTCGTTTCGATGATATTATGCAGTTTCCAGTTCGGGACTGCCAGCGGGGTCCCGGTCAGCAGGATCCGCTTCGTCCCCGCCGGTACGACCGATACGCCGTCCCGGATGCGCTGCTCGAGTTCATCCGCCAAACGGTTGCACATCTGGGCACAACGCTGCGGGTCGTCAAAGAAGGAGATTTGCATCATGAGAAGGGCGTCACGTCCGGAGATCGGCAGATTCAGGGCTTTTCTCGCGTCGTACACCCGCTTCAGGGCCCGCCGCTTTTCATTGACGATGCGGATCGCCTCACCCAACTTCTCCGGCGTGACCGGATTCCCGGTAAATTCCTCTACCTTCCGGGCAAACGCGGCGATCTCGTCTTTCCATTTCAGGATATCCTGCTCCCGCTTCATCTGCGGAACGTCCATGATATACATCGGCACATCTTCACCCAGGATCTCGTAGGCTTTCTTTTTGCCGTCACAGGTCGTCTCTCCGACGTACATATCCGCAATGCGGAAGAACGGGCAGGTGCGTCCCAGTCTGGCGCCGACCGAAGCTTTGATCAGCGGGCAGGTGTTCTTCGGCAACACAGTCTCGCCGCCCGGCACCCAGAACTGGGAACCGCCACAGAGCCCGGTCACGATCCCGTTCGCCGCGATGACGACTTCGTCCGGTACGTAGACGCAGAAAGTCCCGAATACTTTCCGCCCCTGCTTCTGGGCTTCGATCAGTTCTGCCGGCCGGATGCCGTGTACTTCCGCGATCACCATATCCCAGAAATCCATCGCTTTAGGCCGGTTCTCCTGTGTCATGAAGACGTCGCCTACCGCGGTCGGCAATACCTGACAAAGCAGGTCGTGATTCGCGAGGTCCATTCCCAGGTCCTCCCACATTTTTACATAATCCGTCATTTCCTTCTCCTCTCCTGTCATCTTGCTTCATTTATCCTACAGGTCTTTTAAACGGGCCTGATGGCAAACGCGTAGAGCGCAGCACCGGCTGCTCCGGCATATCGGGCTTCCGGAACCGTTATGACTTCCTGCCCGAACGCCTCGGAAAGCGAAGTCCTTACATACTCAAAACCGCACAGACCCCCAGTCAGGACCAAAGGCCTCCCTCCGAGTGCCAAACGGGCAGCCTGGGCCTTTACCTTCTGTACGATAGAATCGACGACAGCGAACGCGATGTTCTCTCGTTTTTCGCCACGTCCGATCAATCCGGTAACCTCCGACTCCGCGAAAACGGTGCACAAGGAGCTGATGCGGACACCGGATCCTTCCGCTGCCATCCGGCAAAGCTCGTCGGGTGTTACCGCCAGTGTATTGGCCATGACCTCCAGGAACCGCCCGGTCCCCGCCGAGCATTTATCGTTCATAACGAAGTCTTCCACGCTGCCTGCCCGCACCGCGATCACTTTAGTATCCTGACCGCCGATATCAATGATGCCGAAATCCGTCAGGCCGAAAATGCGGCCGGCGCCCCGGGCATGGCAACTGATCTCCGTCACGCTCTTATTGGCAAAGGGGACGGAGACCCTTCCGTAACCGGTCGCCACGATCCCGCTTTCTGTGCCTGTATAACCTTTTTTCGACAATTCCAGCCGAATCGCCTCCGCGGTCTCCACACTGCTCCATCCGGTCGGCTGAAGCCAGTATTCCAGGAACTCACCGCTTTCTCCGATCACGACGGTCTTGGCACAAGTGGAGCCAAGATCGATCCCTATCCCATATCTCATGCTCTGCCCTTCCTTTCCCATTAAGCCTATCAAATCCGTCCGTATCATTCCAATTACGATTCTCAATCTGGTTTTCAACGGTGATTGCTTTTCTCTATTCACATCTTGCATCTTCGCCCGTCCAGCGAAAAAAAGTTGCATTTCTCTCCGCTTATTGGTATTATGTTTATATATAAAAGTCGGGAAGTTGATAGATTTTTCGAATCATAAAAGGGATGATCCGTTCCAAGAGAGAGCCCTAAAAGGGTCGCCGAAGAGGCAAGCGGTTAACCGGCCAACGGGCCGTGAAACTTTCAGGCAAAAGGACTGGAACGGGAACCATATTCTGGATCACGGGAGACAGGATAGGACGGGATGCATGTGTGCTCGTCCTTTTATTTTTGCGATATGGGCGGAATTACGATCATCACGAATAACAGCCTTGCGGCGGAGCGCTTTGGGGATGACTTCTTTCTCCTACTTCTGGATACGGATTACGAAGGCATCCTGAAGGCCGCGCGGGACAGGATCCACACCGGCTGGATCCTGCTGACACACCCGCTTTCGGGCAGCGTAAAGCCACGGGAAACGCCCTACAAGTCGCTGCTGCTGAAGGAGCGTCGCGGCCCGGTGGACGAGGCGTCACTTTCTCTGATCGAGAACGCCCTGGCAGCTTGCCGGAAATTTGAAGATAAAGCTTCTCTCTATGCCCGTTACCGGGAAGATGCCCTCACGGACTTCCGGCTCATCGATGCCGAACTGATCGCGGGAGCCATCGCTTCCATAGAAGCAGAAGCTTTATGAATACAATAGTTACTGTAATTATCGCCACTGAGATCATTCAAGGAGGAAAATGAAATGAAACTGGAAGTCGGCAATATCCATATTCAGGACATCCGGTTCGGATCGGCATCCATGATCGAAAGCGGTGTACTGACTGTTTCCGCGGAGGAACTCACCAAGGTCGCCCTGCAGGATGAAGAACACCTGAAGAGCGTCTGCT
>CADBQM010000158.1 GCA_902796795.1 uncultured Eubacteriales bacterium | reverse complement strand
GCTCGTGATCTTCTACGGTTCCAACAGCTGGGCCTACACAAGGCTCGGGCATATCGACCTTTCAGAAGAAGAGATCAAAAAGCTCCTGCAGGATCAGGACGTGTCCGTAACGCTGGATTGACCGGTCCATTCTTCTCTCAGATTCAGCCGCGCAGCTTTTCCGTGACGGCGTCCAGGAATTCCTCCGTACCGACGGAAGTGACGCCGTCGGTATTCTCCATCATGCGATAGAGGTCGCCGGTCACAGTGCCGCCCTCGATCGTATCGATGCAGGCTTTCTCGAGCCGGTCCGCAAAGGCCATGAGTTCCGGGATCTGGTCCAGCTCGCCGCGCTTCCTGAGCGCTCCGGACCAGGCGAAGATCGTCGCGACGGAGTTCGTGCTCGTCTTTTCCCCCTTCAGATAACGGTAATAATGGCGGGTCACGGTGCCGTGCGCCGCTTCAAATTCGTACTTGCCGTCCGGCGTCACGAGGACCGAGGTCATCATCGCCAGAGAACCGAAGGCGGTCGAGATCATGTCGCTCATGACGTCGCCGTCGTAGTTCTTGATCGCCCAGATGAAGCCGCCCTTCGAACGGATCACGCGGGCGACCGCGTCGTCGATCAGCGTATAGAAGTATTCGATGCCGGCCTCCGCGAAACGGTCTTTGTACGCTTCGAATTCCTGCTCGAAGATCTCCTTGAAGGCGCCGTCGTAGATCTTGGAGATCGTGTCCTTCGTAGAGAACCAGAGGTCCTGTTTCAGATCGAGCGCGTACTGGAAGCAGGACCGCGCGAAATCACGGATGCTCCTTTCCAGGTTGTGCTGTCCGAGGAAGACCGCCGGCCCGTCCGTCTTTTCGACAACGAGTTCCTGCGTCTTACCGCTCTCTCCGGTAAATACGAGGCGGCACTCGCCGGGCTCGTCCGTCCGAAGCTCGACCGCCTTATAGATATCGCCGTACGCGTGACGCGCGACCGTGATCGGCTGTTCCCAGCAGCTCACGACCGGCCGGATCCCTCTCACCACGATCGGCGTGCGGAACACGGTCCCGCCCATGATCCCGCGGATCGTCGCGTTCGGAGAACGCCACATCTCGGTAAGCTCCGGATATTCTTCCATGCGCTGTCTGTTCGGCGTGATCGTCGCGCACTTGACCGCGACGCCGTATTTCAGCGTGGCGTAAGCGCTGTCCTTCGTTACCTGGTCTTTCGTCGCGTTGCGGTTTAAAAGCCCCAGGTCATAGTATTCGGTCTTCAGGTCCACAAAAGGCAGGATCAGTTTTTCCTTGATCTCCTTCCAGAGGATGCGGGTCATCTCATCGCCGTCCATCTCCACGAGCGGTACGCTCATCCGGATCTTTTCCATCGTATTTCTCCTTTTTCGTTTCCGCGGGTATTTCCGCCGGTCCTGTTTATGCTTCCTGTTTCAGGCTCTTATAGTAGTTCATCAGGCAGCCCTCCGTCAGGATCTTTTTCTCCTCTTCGGAAAGGCCAAAGAGCATGAGGCGGACGGTTTTCTTTTCACCGCCCTGCAGCAGCACGCCTTCAAATTCTTCCTGCCCGTTTAAGATCCCGTTCAGGACGTCTGGTACGTAGAGCCAGTCGCCTTCGGTTAAGCCGTCGCCCGCCCCTGCGGGGACCGTAAAGGGAACGATGCCCCAGTTAATGCAGTTCGAACGGTAGCGCTTGGTCGCGTATTCATATGCGAGGTTCGCCCACCCGCCGAGCACCTTCTGGCAGGAGGCCGCCTGCTCGCGGGCCGAGCCGTCGCCGGGCTTCTTCGCGAAGATGCAGCTGCCGACACTGACGTCATCTTCCGCCGCGCCGAAGGCCGCAAGCATCGCCTGAAGCTCTTCCGGGTCCTTCCCCGCCGCGCGGCTCCGCGCCGCATAGCCCGGAGCACGCCGGGACAGCGCGAATTCCGAGAGCCGGATCGGGTTCGAGCGGTAGCTCGAGGTCTCGCCGGAGGGGATCAGTTCGTCGGTCGTCGTGACCTCGTCCTGCAGCACCGCCGCAAACTTCAGCAGCAGGTCCTTCTTCATGCGCGGCATCACGGGCCAGTCGGTGATGTTCGGGCCGAGGATCAGTTCCTCTTCCGGATGCGGGTCGCCGAAGCCGTCATAGCAGCGCTTCTCGTAAATGCTGTCCGTATACCGGTAGGCATGCGGCGTCTCTTCATACGGGACGTCGGTCGCCGCAGTCAGGATGCCGCCGTTTGCGGCCGTCGCCGCGATCGAGCGCGCGTCCATGAGCGCCACCGCCGCCATCTGGCCTTCGCCGGGCTTCGCACCTTCGCGGCTCGGGAAGTTGCGGGTCGTATGGCGGATCGAGAGCGTCCGGTTCGCGGGCGTATCCCCGGCGCCAAAGCAGGGGCCGCAGAAGCAGGGCTTGAAGACCGCCCCGGCTTCCGTCAGTGTTTCCGCCGCGCCGTCCTTAAGGAGCGCCAGGTTGACCGGTGCCGAAGCCGGATACACCGAAAGCTCGAACGCGCCGTTTCCGATGCTGCCGCTTTTCAGGATCTCGGCCGCTGCCGTCACGTTCTCAAAACTG
>CADBQM010000157.1 GCA_902796795.1 uncultured Eubacteriales bacterium | reverse complement strand
TTTGGCCGCGGGCGGGCTTAAGGCGCCTTCCTCCGGCAGAACAAAGGAAAAAGGCATGGAAAAGATCCGCATTGCCGTCCTGGTCTCGGGCGGCGGCACCAATCTGCAGGCGCTGATCGACGCCGAAAAGCGCGGAGAACTCCCGAGCGGGGAGCTCGTACTCGTGGTCTCCAATAAAAAGGACGCCTACGCGCTCACACGGGCGAAAGATGCCGGGATCGAAGCGGTGTATATCCCGCGGACGAAAAAAGACGGCGGCGCGGCTTTTGAAAAAAAGCTGGAAGCGCTGCTTGAAGAGCGTAAGATCGGGCTCATCGTGCTCGCGGGCTTCCTTTCGATCCTGAGCGCGGATCTGACAAAGCGGTATCCGGAGCGGATCATCAACATCCATCCGGCGCTGATCCCGTCCTTCTGCGGGCCGGGCTACTACGGGCTGAAGGTGCACGAAGCGGCGCTCGGCTACGGCGTGAAGGTCACCGGCGCGACCGTGCACTATGTGAACGAGGTCCCGGACGGCGGAAAGATCCTCCTGCAGAAGGCGGTAAACGTCCTGCCGGGCGATACGCCGGAGGTCCTGCAGAGGCGTGTGATGGAAGAAGCGGAATGGAAGCTGCTGCCGGCAGCGGCCGAGCTGGTCTCGAAAAAGCTGCTGGAAGATACGGCAGAGGAAAATTGAAAGAAACAGCCGGAGGGCTGCAGGAGGAATCGGATGAATATCTACGAAACACCCGCCGTAAAAGAAAGACTTTTTGGCAACCCTTACGTCGGCCGCGGCATCGTGGCCGGGGAGAGCGCGGACGGAAAGTACGCCGTCACCGCTTATTTCATCATGGGACGGAGCGCGAACAGCCGGAACCGTATCTTCGTCAAGAAGGACGGTGTGCTCTATACCGAGCCCTTTGACGCTTCGAAGGTCCAGGATCCGAGCCTGATCATCTATGCGGCAGTCCGGACGTACCAGGACCAGCTGATCGTGACGAACGGCGACCAGACCGATACCATTTACGAAGGCCTCGAACGGGGCATCGGTTTTTCGGACGCGCTGACGCTCCGGGAATTCGAGCCGGACGCGCCGAACTTCACGCCCCGGATCAGTGCGCTGCTTTCGCTAAGCGGCGGCTTCCGTTACCAGATGAGTATTCTGAAGAGCATCGACGAAGACGGCAGCGCCTGCGCGCGCTATACCTTCGATTATCCCGCGAAAGCCGGCCTCGGGCATTTTATCCACACCTATGTGACCGACGGTGATCCGATCCCGACCTTCCAGGGGGAGCCGGAGCGCATCCGGATCCCGGACGACATCAACGCCTTCACGGATGAGATCTGGGAGAACTTAAACGAAGACAATAAGATCTCGCTCTATGTGTGCTATACGGACCTTACGACCGGAGACGTCACCGAGCGGATCATCAATAAAAACAAGTGAACACATCAACAGTCAGAGGAGAAGAGAATGAAGGAATTTGAACTGAAATACGGCTGCAACCCCAACCAGAAGCCTGCGAAGATCTTTATGGCAGACGGCAGCGAACTGCCCCTGAAAGTCCTTTCCGGCCGTCCCGGCTATATCAATTTCCTGGACGCGCTGAATTCCTGGCAGCTTGTGAAAGAGCTCTCCGAGGCCACCGGCCTGCCGGCAGCCGCCTCCTTCAAGCATGTGAGCCCGACCTCCGCGGCGGTCGGCCTTCCGCTTTCCGACCGGCTGAAAAAGGCCTGCTTCGTCGATGACGTGAAGAACCTGGAAGCCTCCCCGCTCGCCTGCGCCTATGCCCGTGCCCGCGGTACCGACCGGCTCTGCTCCTTCGGCGACTGGGCGGCACTCTCGGAAGTCTGCGACGCAAAGACCGCGCGGCTTTTAAAGCGTGAAGTTTCGGACGGCGTGATCGCGCCCGGCTACACCGAGGAAGCGCTCGCGATCCTGAAGACGAAAAAGCAGGGCGCGTACAACGTCGTCGAGATCGATCCCGCCTACGTTCCGGATCCGATCGAGCACAAGCAGGTCTACGGCGTGACCTTCGAACAGGGCAGGAACAACTTTAAGATCGACGAAGCCCTGCTTCAGAACATCGTGACAAAGAATAAGACCCTGCCGCCGCACGCGGTGCGCGACCTGATCATCTCGCTCATTACCCTCAAATACACGCAGTCCAATTCGGTCTGCTTCGCGGCGGACGGCCAGGCGATCGGCGTCGGCGCAGGCCAGCAGTCCCGCGTGCACTGCACGCGCCTCGCGGGCGGAAAGGCGGATACCTGGTTCCTCCGCCAGGCGGACGAGGTCCTTTCGCTTCCCTTCCTGCCGAAGCTCGGACGGCCGGAACGTGACAACGCGGTCGACAGCTATATCAACCAGAACGAAGAGGACATCCTCGCCGACGGCGTCTGGCAGCGCTACTTCACAAAGCGCCCGGAACCGTTCACGAAGGAAAAACAGGAAGCGTACCTGAAGACCGTTTCGGAAGTCTCGCTCGGTTCGGACGCGTTCTTCCCCTTCAGCGACAACATCCTGCGCGCGTTCAAGAGCGGCGTTAAGTACGTCGCGGAGCCGGGCGGTTCGATCCGTGACGACGACGTGATCGCATGCTGCGACGCGCACGACATGGTCATGGCCTTCACGGGCATGCGCCTGTTCCATCATTGATGAGGTGATCAAAATGAAAGTTGCGGTGATCGGCGGCGGCGGCCGCGAACACGCGATCATAAAAGCACTGAAGAAGAGCCCGGAGATCACGGAGCTCTACTGCATCCCCGGCAACGGCGGCATCCTGCGCGACGCGGTCTGCATCAACATCCCCGCGACCGAGGTCGAAAGGATCGCGCAGTTCTGCGCGGAATATGAGATGGACTACGTCGTCGTCGCGCCGGACGACCCGCTTTCCCTGGGCCTCGTCGACCTGCTCCGGGAAAAGGGCATCCCTGCTTTCGGCCCGGACAAAAAAGCGGCCGTGATCGAGAGTAGCAAGGCCTTTTCGAAAGAAATGATGAAGAAATACGGGATCCCGACCGCCAGGTACGAGATCTTCTCCGAGCTGGACGCGGCGCTTCAGTATCTTGAGAGCGCGGACTTCCCCATCGTCGTGAAGGCTGACGGTCTCGCGCTCGGGAAGGGCGTCGTGATCGCTGAGGATCTTCGTGAAGCGCGGGAAGCGGTCCTTTCCATGATGCGCGATAAAAAGTTCGGGAAGAGCGGCGAGAAGGTCGTGATCGAGGAGTTCCTCACGGGCCCCGAGGTCTCGGTGCTTGCCTTCACCGACGGAAAGAGCATGAAGCCGATGGTCTCGTCCATGGACCACAAGCGTGCCGGCGACAACGATACCGGCCTCAATACCGGCGGCATGGGAACGGTCGCGCCGAACCCTTACTACACGGCGGAGGTCGCGGAGCGCTGCATGGAAGAGATCTTCCTGCCGACGATGCACGCAATGAACGCGGAGGGCAGGACCTTTAAGGGCTGCCTCTATTTTGGGCTGATGATCACGAAGGACGGTCCGAAGGTGATCGAATACAATTGCCGTTTCGGGGACCCGGAGACCCAGGTCGTGCTGCCGCTGCTTGAAACGGACCTGTTCACGGTCATGCGCGCGGTCACGGAGGAGCGGCTTTCGGAAGTCGACGTCCGTTTTTCCGACAGGTACGC
>CADBQM010000156.1 GCA_902796795.1 uncultured Eubacteriales bacterium | reverse complement strand
TTCGATGGTGACAACGCGCTCGTTCACGGGGATGTATTCCGCGAGCGCACCGAGAAAGGTGGTCTTCCCCGCGCCGGTCCCTCCGGAAATGAAGATGTTGTAGCCGCATTCCACCAATGTTCTTAAGTACTCCGCCGCCTCGCGGGACAGGCTGCCGATGCGCACCAGTGCTTCCATCGACATCGGTTCCTTCGGAAAGCGCCGGATCGTGACGACCGGTCCGTTTAGGGAGACCGGCGGCAGTGCCACGTTCACGCGGCTGCCGTCCGGCAGACGGGCGTCCACCATCGGCGTCGCCTCGTTGACGCGCCGGTTGACGGAGGAAGCGATCTTCTGGATCACGTCCGGCAGCATGGCTTCGGTCGTAAAGCCCTCCGGATAAGCCTCAATGACGCCGTTCTTCTCCACGTAGATGCTGTCCGGCCCGTTGACCATGATCTCGGTCACGTCTTCGTCCCGCATGATGTAGGACAGGATGTCGAGCTCCCGCACCGCCGAAAAGAGGATCGTCCGGTATTTCAGCTTTTCCTCGTTCGTCAGCCGCTGCCGCTTTCCTTCCGCATACAGGACCCGGTCGATGCGTTCGTAGATCATCTCGTCCGTCAGCTGCTCTTCGCCGGAGAGCCCGGCCCGGAGCGCTTCGTAAAGCGCGCTGCGTTTCGGGTCCATCAGGCCGTCCCTCCGATCAGCGCACGGACAAAATCACCGGTCTCCGACCAGACCAGCTGCTCCGCGAAGTCCCTGTCCCCGGAAAAGACCTGCTCTCCCGGCAGGACGAAACTTCTCAGCCGGTGCAGCGGCCCGGTCCCGAAGCGGCGGCCGACAAAACGTTTGAATTCCGCCGCCTTCGCTTCGGAAAGCGGGTCCGGAAGCAGAGGCATGAAGAGCTGCCGGCAGCAGGGAAGGAAGGCTTCGATCAGCCGGTAATCGGAAGCAAGGTCCAGGATGACAGTGTCGTAGTTCCCGCGTTCCGCAAGCTGGAGTACCGCCTTCCGGACCCGTTTTGGGTCCGCGGGATACAGGTCCTCCGGCGCTGCCGCCGGCGCGATCACGTCCATCCCGTGAAAGCTGTCCGGTGCGGGATCCAGCGCCCTCCCAGTCTCCTCTGCGTATAAGAGGTCCGAAAGGTCCGCGGCAAATTCCCGCCGGAACAGTGCGCTGTAGCCCGCGCAGAGTTCCAGGCTCACAAAGAGAACGCTCGTCTTCCGCGAAAGCAGCTGCCCAAGCGTCAGCGCGAAGCCGGTCTTCAGCGCCCTCCCGACCGGGGATACGACCCCGATCAGCCGGGTCTTCACGAGCGCCGCCGAAAACGTGCCTTCTTCGATCCCGGAAAAGAGCCGGAGCAGGGCTTCGCCCGTCTCCCGGGCCGAACGGTATTTGTATACCGTCGGCAGCGACGCGCTCTCTTCCCGTTCCTTCTCCTCTGCGAGCGCCACGAGCGGTGCTCCGCCGATGAGCGGCCTGAGTTCTTCCGCCGTTTTTTCATCCAGGATCCAGAGATCGCCCGTCTCCGCCCCTTCCTGTCTGATCCGCTCCTCCAGTTTCTCCCGGTCGGTGAACAGGATGACCGGATACGGGAAATCCGGATCCTTCGAAAGCGCCTCCGAAAGCTTTTCCCCGTAGAACGGGTCCCTGTCATATAAAACGATCCGCTTCTTCACTTTTCCCTCCCTCGTTCTGTCCGTGGCGCCATTATACGGGGCTGCTGAAAAAGCGTCCAGAAACAGACTGTGCCGCCTTTTGTACCGCATCGGCGGAAAGGAGCGCGGCATCTTGCTTCCGCGCCCTGAAGAAAATTTTCGCCGCTGCCGACGAGCGGTGCTCCGCCGATTGTTCTTGACCCTTCACCGCCGTGCGCTTATAATATGGGGCATGTGAAAGGGGAGTCTCCCGAAGTGAAAAAGGTCCTGCTCACAGAACTGATCGCCGTCCTTCTGCTGGTACTGGTGATGGTCCTGCTGCTTTCCAATAAAAGAACCAGGGAAGTGCCGCTCGCGGAAGTCGATGCGGCTTTTTCTGCAGGCTTTTCAACGGAAGGCATGGAAAAGGCTGGTGAGATGCGCTTCAAGCGCGCCTTCGGCCTGAACGCGGCCGACTACCAGGAGCTTCTCTATTACACGCCGGACAATACGATGAGCGTCAACGAATATCTGCTCCTCCGCGTAAAGGACGAAGCGCAGCTTACGGAGATCCGTGCGGGGATCGAGCGGCGGCTCGAAACGCAGAAAAAGAACTTTGACGGCTACGGCACCGACCAGACGGAGCTCTTGAATAAGGCGAAGATCTGGTCCGCGGGCCCCTATATCGCTTTCATCGTCTCCCGGGAGGCCGACGCACAGCTTGACTTTACAGCGGACATGCTCGAAGAACCGGGCTTCTTTGCCCGGCTGTTCGGGAAGGGAGGGAAGAAGTAATGGTCTTCTCCAGTGTCACCTTCCTTTTCATCTTCCTGCCGGTCACGCTGCTTTTATACTATCTGGTCCCGGAAAAGGGAAAGAACCTCGTCCTGCTCGTATTAAGCCTCATCTTTTATGCCTGGGGCGAGCCGCTCTACGTCTTCCTGATGCTCTACAGCATCCTCTTCAACTACGGCATGGGCCTCTTAATGGAGAAGCACGAAGGCGCAAAAAAACAGATCCTGATCTTTTCGGTGATCATCAATCTGTTCATCATCGGTTTCTTCAAATATTACGGCTTCCTGATCGAGAACCTGAACGCCGTATTCCGCCTGTCGCTGCCGGTGCGGAAGATCGCGCTGCCGATCGGTATCTCCTTCTATACCTTCCAGGCGCTCTCCTACGTGATCGACCTCTATCGCGGCCGCTTCAAGGCGCAGAAGAACTTCATCGCGTTCGGCGCCTATATCACGATGTTCCCGCAGCTCATCGCCGGCCCCATCGTCCGCTATGAGGATATCAAGGACCAGATGACGAACCGCCGTTTAAGCGGCGCAAGGCTCGGGAAGGGCGCGCTCCGTTTCATCATCGGCCTCGCGAAAAAGGTCCTGCTCGCGAACCTGATCGGCGCGCTGTTCAACGAAGTCCAGGCGCTTGGGGCGGAGGTCTCGACGCTCAGCGCATGGCTCGGCGCGCTTGCCTACACCTTCCAGATCTACTTTGACTTTTCCGGTTATTCCGATATGGCGATCGGTCTCGGCGACATGCTGGGCTTCCACTTCTCGGAAAACTTCAAACATCCGTACTTTGCGGACAGCGTAACGGACTTCTGGCGCCGCTGGCACATCTCGCTCGGCACCTGGTTCCGCGAATATGTATATATCCCGCTCGGCGGCAACCGCGTCAAGGTGCTGCGGCACGTTTTCAACATCCTTGTCGTCTGGCTACTCACCGGCCTCTGGCACGGCGCAAGCTGGAACTTCGTGTTCTGGGGCCTGTACTACGGTCTCCTGCTGCTGTTTGAAAAGTATATTCTGGACCGCATCCGCCTGCCGAAGATCCTGCGCCGCCTCATGATGATCTTTGCCGTCATCATCGGCTGGGTGTTCTTCTCCGCGGAAAGCCTGCCGCAGGCATTCCAGACGCTCGCGGCCATGTTCGGTGCGGGCGGACGCGCCGGTATCGACGAAACTGCGCGCTATCTCCTGAAGAGCTACGGACTCCCGCTGATCTTCTGCGCTTTCTTCTCGTTCCCGGCCGCGCATGCACTGCTGAACAAATGCGAAAAGGAGACGACGCTCCGCGTGCCGCTCCTCTTATTTGCCGTAGTTCTTCTGATCCTGTCCACCGCGTGCCTGGTCACGCAGAATTATAACCCGTTTTTGTATTTCCGCTTTTAAGCAGAAAGGATGCGTTCGTTTTGAAGTGGTACCGCCGGATCGCCGGCTTTCTCTTCATCATTTTTATCTTCGGCCTTGCTGCAGCGGCCCTGTTTCAGCCGGACCGCGCGTATTCGCCGGCGGAGAAGCGGAATCTGACGCAGTTTCCCGCCCTCTCCCTCCGGACGATCGCGGACGGCAGCTTCATGGACCGGATGGAAGACTATGCCGCCGACCAGTTCCCGCTGCGTGATACGTTCATGCGCCTGAAGACCCGGCTCAGCATCCTCCGCGGCAGCGTGGAGTCCCAGGGCGTTTACCGCTGCGAAGACGGGTCCCTCATGGAGCGCTTCGATGCGCCGGACCGGGAGAATTACAAAGAGACGCTGGCTGCGATCAGTGCCTTTTCCGCGCGCTACAAAGGTCCCGACATGTACTTCATGCTGGTCCCGAACGCGGTCTCTGTCTATCCGGAAAAGCTCCCCGCGCATGCGCCGACCGAAGACCAGAACGCCTATATAGACCGTTTTTATAAAGATCTGCCCCTCTCCATCCGGGCGCTCGACCTCCGAAACGACCTCAATGCAGCCGCTGCCGATACGCAGCTGTATTACGCAAGCGACCATCACTGGACTACCGACGCCGCGCTGATCGCCTTTATGAACTATAAAAAAACGGCCGGACTTGATAACGTCCCGCCGTTCCACCGCAGTGTGATCGCCAATGATTTTACCGGTTCCCTGGTCTCGGAAAGTGGTTTCTCCGTTCCCGCGCCGGATGCGATCACGGTCTATCTGCCGGAGGAGCCTGAAGATTTTTACTATACCGTCAGCTACACGAACGAAAACCTCCGCCGGGCTTCCTGCTATGAAACAGAAAAGCTGAAAGAGGATGACAAATACCAGGTGTTCTTCGGCGGGAACCATCCGATCATCGAGATCAATACCAGCCTGGATTCCACGCGTTCCCTGCTCGTGATCAAGGACTCTTACGCGAACTGCTTCCTTCCGTTCCTGGTCCCGGAATACCGCAGCGTCACGGTCGTTGACCCGCGCTACTATTATGACGACATCGACGTACTGATGGAAAGCCGTGGCTTTACGGACGTGCTGTTCCTGTACAACGTCAACACCTTCGCAGAAGATACCAACCTGAAGACCGTGCTGAAAAACGCACAGTGATCACCTGTTTTCATCTCCTGCGGGGTCAATGAGTGCCGGATAGAAGTGCCTGCCAACGGGCACTTCTTTTTCGTATGAGAGGATCAGCTTTTCGTGAAAGACCGCCGTCACATATTTCCTGTTGACGATATAACTCCGGTGGCATTGAACGAACTGTTCCGCAGGGAGGGAACAGGCGAACTGAAAAAAGCTTCGTCCCGAAAGAATGATCTCGACCACAGTTCCATCCGTCCGGTGGATGAAGGCATGGTGATCCTTCATCGCCGCCTTCAGATACAGGATGTCATCATAAGAGAGACGGATCCTGCCGTCGATTCCGTTGAATTCGCCATAGTGATCGCGGCGCTTTTTCAGTTCCGCTGCCAGCCGGTCCATCACCCTGCAGATTTTTTCGGACACGACCGGGTCCGTCAGATACTGGTATATTCCCATTTCAAAAGCCGTTTCGATCAATGCATCATTGTCTGCGATCCACACGACCGCCATACCGGCATCTCTCTTCCGGAGCTCCCCGGCAAAGCGGGAAAGGCCGCCTGCCTCTTCCGTTGCCGCTGCACTTAAAAAGACCAGATCGAAATAATGCCCGTCTTCCAGTTCATAACGAAGGCTCTTTGCAGAATGCAGCGCAATCGGGCCCAGGCCCTGGTAATGCCGCATACGGCTCCAATCCAAGACCATCTGCCTGATTGCTTCTGCATAGCGCAGGCTTCTTTCGACGATCGCGATCTTCATGTCGCCACCTGCTGCTCCGTCACCACGCCGTCCCGGATC
>CADBQM010000155.1 GCA_902796795.1 uncultured Eubacteriales bacterium | reverse complement strand
GCCGATCCCGCTGAAGGTGCCCGACGTGGATTCCATCATGCTCACGTACTCTTCCGGGGTATAGTAGACGCTGTAGGGGTCGTCGAGTGCGCCCATATAGCCGCGTATGACGCCCGTTTCAAAATCGATCTCTTTGTCGTCGAAGAGGAAATATTCGTCCACGATGGACCTGATCTTCGTCAGCTTCCGGACGGAAGCTTCGGACAGGACGCTGTTTGACGTGCCGGCGCCGGCCGTCTGCCTGCCGACAAGGATCCCGATGATCAGGCCGATCAGCGAAAGGATGACGGCCGCCATCAGGAACAGTACCGCCATGGTACGTTTGCTGACGCCGTAGGCGGACGGTCTTTCCGCCGGCTCTTTTTCCGGCAGCGGCAGTCCGCCCTGTCCCGGGTCTTCTTGATCGAACAGGTCTTCCTCCGGGGGGAAATCGACCTTCTCCTCGGGCATGACCTCTTCCATAACGACAGCGCCGTCATCCGGCGCCGTCGTATCCTGTCTGTTCAGTTCATTCTGATCTGTCATACTGCTTTTTCTCTCTGAATGCTGCCCTGTTTATTCCTGGTTCTCCATGTAGTGCATGTACTGGACGACCATGAGCGCGATCTTAAAGGTGATGGCGTCGTCAAAGACACGCAGGTCGAGTCCGGTATTCTTCTGCAGCTTGTCCAGCCGGTAGACGAGCGTGTTCCGGTGGATGTACAGCTGTCTGGATGTTTCGGAAACGTTTAAACTGTTCGCAAAGAACTGGTTGATCGTGGAGAGTGTCTCCTCGTCGAAATTCTCCGGCGACTGGCCCTTGAAGATCTCTTCGATGAACATCCGGCACATCGGAAGGGGCAGCTGGTAGATCAGCCGGCCGATGCCGAGGCTCGTATAGGCGATGACGTTCTGGTCGGAGTTGAAGATCTTGCCGACGCTGAGCGCCAGCTTGGCTTCTTTGTAGGAATTGGAGACCTTCCGGATCTCATCCGCGGGATTGCCGTAGGCTACGCAGACCTTGAGCATCGCTTCGGTGTTCAGCATGTCCGCGAGCACTTCGGCGGTGTGCCGCATCTCGGCTTCTCCGTCGTTCGCGTTCAGTTCCTTGACAAAAATGATATTGTTCTCATCGATCGCCGCGACAAAATCGTTTTCATTTTCCGCGGTCATATTGCGGATCAGCTCCAGCGCCGCGGCTTCGTCCTTGCTCTGGGTCTCGATGAGATAAGCCACGCGCCGTGCGTGCGGATCGATGTGCAGCTTCTTCGCCCGGTTGTAGATATCCACGAGCAGCAGGTTGTCGAGCAGCAGGTTCTTGATGAAGCTGTCCTTATCGTAACGCTCCTGATAGACGATGATCAGCGACTCCATCTGCAGGACGGCCATCCGGCCGATCACCTTGTCTTCTGCTGTATTTGCACAGCCGACCACCATCTCCAGGCGGCTGCCGTCGTAGACCTTGAAGTAGCAGCGGTCCCCGATCTCCTCCGCGTCGTGCCTGTCGTTCAACAGACGGAGGACGTTTCTGGCCTCGTCACTTTTTTCGCTGCCCTCTGCCGTCACACAGGAACCGTCCGGCGTAAAGACTGAAAGAGAAACCCCCGAGATATCCCGGATCTTCTGCAATGCTTCCGTGATCATCTGACTCGATACCATCTGTTTCACCTCAAAAATAAGTGTATTTTCGACACAAACCGACAAATATATTGTATCCCAAAGATAATAAAATGAAAAGAGGGAATTACTCCGAATACGGCAGGTCGAGCTTCGAAAGGAGCGCCGTCACCTCGTCATAGGAGGCCTTGATCGCGTGATCGTCCGTGAGGGTGATCGTGCTGCCTTCCTTGTAATCTTTTAAGAGCGCCGTTTCGAGTTCGCTTAAGGAAACTTCCTTTCCCTGATAAAGGATCGTGCTCTCCTTGACGCTGATCTTCAGCACCTTCTCTTCCTGTTCGGTCTTCTCATCCGTGACCTCTTCCGCTTCCTTTTCAACAGAGCCGGAATCCTCCGCTTCCTGTGTCTGGTTCGGCAGGAGGCCGCCGTTCGGGTTGCCGATCCCGAGGCCGAAGTAACCGCCGCCGCCCAGGAGGAGCGCCGCGATCAGGACACCGCCGGCCGCCTTCGCACCTGTATGTTTGTTTTTTCTTTCTTTCTTCACTTCTCTCGTCACTTCGTCTGCCATTATCGTACCCCTTTTCCTTTGATGCGCCGGCTTTCGCTGCCGGATATTGTTTCTACTCCGCGCCGCGGACGTCCATTTCTATAAAGCTCAGCGGGGTCTCCGCTTCTTTTGCCTCCAGTTTCAGTTCCTGCACCGCCTGCAGGATCAGGTCATACGCGGAACGGTAGATCATCTCCCGGTCATACTGGAATACCACGAAAAACGCCTGGCCGTTCAGCGACTCAAAGCGCTCGTGCAGCACGGCCTTCAGCCGGTTGTAGGCATAATTCCCGTTCTCCCAGTCGTAGACGATCCGCTCTTCAAAGGTCGAAGGTTCGTCTTCCTCGACCAGGATCAGCTCCTCCCGGGGGACGCTGACCGTCAGCACCCGGCTGTTCTTCAGGACCAGCGATTCCGTGATCTCCTTCCGGGCTGCTTTGTCCAGCGCTTCGTTCGCTTCCGCAAGTTCCTCGGAAAGCGCCGCCGCAGATGATATAAGCGCCGCTTTTTCCTCCTCTGCTTCCTGCAGCGCGGCTTCAATGCTGACCGCGGCCGCCTGCTCTTCCTGTGCGTGTACGCGCGCCTTATCGGTCTCGCTCTGCGCCTGCATGAGAAGCACGAAAAGCATGATCAGGATCACGTCGAGAAGGGAAGTAAGCTCGATAAAGATCATCCGCTTTTTCACGGTCTCTCCTTCTCCTCCTCTTTCAGGAGCTCCCGGCGTTCCAGGAGCAGCGTCACGTTCTTATCGTTATCTTCGAGCCGGGCGCTTAAGAAACCGTCCAGCAGCTTGAAGATGATCGCGAAGACCAGTCCCCAGAAGGTGGAGGTCAGCGCCGCAAAGAAGTTCTGCTGCATATTCGCGATGTTCGCCACCATCGGGAGCAGGGATACGACCGTGCCCAGGATGCCAAGCAGCGGGAAGATCGCCGTCAGGTTGGAAAAGACGGCGTAGAAGCTCTCGGAACGTTTCCTGAGCGCCACGATCTCGCCTTCATCCAGGTC
>CADBQM010000154.1 GCA_902796795.1 uncultured Eubacteriales bacterium | reverse complement strand
GTGCAGAAAGCACTTGACTTCGCCGTACGGCTTCATATATAATGAAAAAGCAAAAATTGAGCCGAGCGGCTAAAATGTTACAGAAACATTACGAGTTTAGCCGTACGGCTTTATTTTTACTTAACAAAGATGTAATTTAGCCGTACGGCGAAATCTGGAGCAGATCATGAAGGTCAATAATGCGGTCGAATTCGGAGAGGCGCTCAGAAAGCGCCGGAAGGAACTTCATTATACGCAGTCATTTCTTGCAGAGTTCAGCGGTTTCAGCATCAGCTTCATCTCCGACCTGGAAAACGGGAAGGATACGGCGGAGCTTGGAAAAGCCCTGTATCTTGCGAACCTGGTCGGCCTTGACGTCGAACTGAAGGGAAGGGGATAAGATGCAGAAGCTGAATGTGACGATCGAGCGCTACGGGAAGCGGATCCCGGTCGGCGCGATCGCAGGCACTGACCCGCTGGCCACCTCCTTTTCCTATTTTCCCGAATATTTGAACTCGCCGGAAGCGGCGCCGATCTCCCTTAGCCTCCCCCTGCAGGAAGAGGCTTTTTCGGCTGCCGCCACGAAGAATTATTTCGAGGGCCTGCTGCCGGAGGGCTTTACGCGGCGGAGCGTTGCACAGTGGATGCGCGTGGATGAGAACGACTATCTTTCCATCCTGCTCGGTCTCGGGAAGGAGTGCCTCGGCGCGCTGCAGATCCTGGCAGAGGGGGAGGAAGCCGAACCGAACCACTACGAAGCACTTTCCTATGCCCAGGTCAGCGCGCTCGCGCGGGAAGGCGCCGGGAAGTCGGCGGAGCTTGTCGCGAAGTCACATCTTTCCCTGACCGGCGCTTCCGGGAAAGTCGGTCTTTATTATGAGCCGAAGAGCGGCGTCTGGTACCTGCCGAAGGGGAGCGCCCCGAGCACGCACATCGTCAAGCAGAGCCACGTCCGCCTGGACCAGATCGTCACGAACGAACAGCTCGCGCTCCGGACGGCGCGCTATGCGGGGATCCGGGTCCCGGACAGCTTCATTATCGAGACCGGCGGCACCGAGGACGATAAGGTCCTGCTGGCGACGGAACGTTTTGACCGTTATTTTGTCCCGGACTGCGAGATCGCGGACGGACTGCCGGTCCCGTACCGCCTGCATCAGGAGGACTTTGCGCAGGCGCTCGGGATCTCGGGTGCGGACAAATACGAACGGCCGGGCGGCAGCTATCTGAAGCGCGTTTTCGAGCTCTTGAGGCGCTATTCCGCCAACCCGGTGTCCGACCAGATGATGCTCTGGGATATCATCATTTTTGATTTCTTTGTCGGAAATACCGACAACCATATCAAGAATCTGTCGCTGCTTTACGGAAAAGACCTGAAAACGATCCGACTGGCGCCGGCTTACGACATCCTGAGCACGAGCATCTACCACGAGAGCAGCAGGGAGTTTGCCTTCAGTATCGGCGGGATCTATTCGATCGACGAAATGAGCCGCGACTCCTTCTTAAAAGCGGCGTCGGAGGTCGGTCTCGGACCGCGGATGGCGATCCAGCGCTACGACCTAATCGGCAGCCGCTTCATCAAGGCCCTGCACCGGGCGGCGGACGAGCTGACCGAGAAGGGCTTTACGGGGGCGAGGGCACTGGAAGAGCGGATCCTTTCGACCGGCGGCTGCCGCCGGCTCCTTTGAGAAACCGAATCGTTTACAGCAAAACAAAATGCTTGAATCTTTCCGCCGTTTGTGATATAGTTGACGATAAATTTTTTCCCGGAACCGAGAGGGCACCATGTCAGAAAAGAAGGAAAAAAAAGAAAAGAAAGATAAAAAGGATAAGCGGATCGTACGTTTCCGGCACCGTGTCATACGGAAGCTGGTCTACCTGCCGGGCATGCTCCTCTCGAAGATCCTCTACGGATCGAAAGTCGACCGCCTGCAGGGAGACCATAAGCGGCAGTACCTGATCCTTTATAATCATGAGTCCGATTTTGACCAGATCCTGCTCGGGCAGGCGTTCCGCTTCCCCGTCTATTATCTGGCCATGGAGGACATCCTTTCGAACGGCCTTTCGTCCGCGATCCTCCGCTATGCGTTTGCGCCGATCGCGATCAAAAAGCAGACGATCGACCTCAAAGCCCTCCGGGACTGCTTCCAGGTCGTGAAAGAGGGCGGTTCGCTCGCGATCGCCCCGGAAGGGCACCGTACCTACAGCGGGCGCCCCTGCTATATCAATCCTTCCATCGTAAAAATGATACGGAAGCTGAAGCTGCCGGTCGTCCTGTTTCGGATCGAAGGCGCTTACGGCACGCAGCCGCGCTGGTCGAACGTTATCCGGCGGGGGCACGTGCATGCTTATCCGTCCGAAGTGATCGAACCGGAAGAATACGCGGCGCTCACGAACGACGAATTCTATGAACGGATCCGCGTCGGGCTCGCGGTCGATGAAACGAAGCTGCCCGGCGAGTTCCGCCACAAAAAACTGGCGGAATACCTGGAGCGCGTTGCTTATATCTGCCCGGACTGCGGGATCGCGCCGCACGAAAGCAAGGACGATCTGATCCGCTGCACTTCCTGCGGCAGGACGGTGCGATATCTTCCGGACAAGACGCTCGAAGGCGTGGACAGGCCGTTCCCCTTCCGCTATGTCGCGGACTGGTACGAATACCAGTGCGATACGATCAACCGGATGGATCCGGAAGTCTATAAAGACAGGGCGGCGGCGGAGGACATGGGCTCTCTTTACCGGGTGATCCTGTATAAAAAGAAGGAACTGCTCCGGGAAAATACCCGGCTCACGCTCTACGGCGACCGCATCGTGGTCGATGCGGGGACCGAAAAGGAACTCTGCCTTCCGTTCGAAGAAGTGCCGGTCACACTGCTCGGAAGGAACAAACTGAACCTGTATGCAGGAGACGAAGTACTGCAGGTCCGCGGCAGCGTACGCTTCAACGCGCTGAAGTACCTGAATTTCTATAACCGCTGGTACAATCTCCATAAAGGAGATCCCCGGTCCACCTACCTCGGGATGTAAAGAATCGCTTTTCCCGAAGTCACAAAGAAACAAAAGGAGTTATGAGATGTTTCTGAAGATCCTGCTTGTCGTACTGTTCTTTGCTATCATGGTAGGCGTCGGCATCTACTGCCGCCGTCATTCTACCGACGTCAACGGTTTCGTCCTCGGCGGAAGGAACGTCGGTCCGTGGCTCACGGCGTTCGCTTTCGGCACGTCCTATTTTTCCGCGGTCATCTTCGTCGGCTACGCCGGCCAGTTCGGCTGGAACTTCGGCCTCGCGTCGACCTGGATCGGCCTCGGCAACGCGTTCATCGGCTCACTGCTCGCCTGGATCCTGCTTGGCAGAAGGACGCGCGTCATGACGCAGTATCTGGACAGCCGCACGATGCCCGACTTCTTCGACCGCCGCTTTACGTCGAAAGGCCTCCGCATTACGGCATCCATGATCGTTTTCATCTTCCTGATCCCTTATACGGCTTCGCTGTACAACGGTCTTTCCAGCCTGTTTAATATGGCGTTCAAGCTGCCTTACTGGGTGGCGATCGTCATTATGGCGGGCCTGACCGCGCTCTACGTCATTTTCGGCGGTTATATGGCGACCGCCATCAACGATTTCATCCAGGGCATCGTGATGCTTTTCGGCATCGTGATCGTCATCGCCGCGGTCCTGAATTCGAACGGCGGCTTTATGGAAGCGATGAACCGTCTTTCCGTGATCGACACGGGGACGGCGCTGAACGGCGGCTTTACCTCCTTCTTCGGACCCGATCCGCTGGCGCTCCTGTTCGTCGTGATCCTGACGTCGCTCGGTACCTGGGGCCTGCCGCAGATGGTCGGCAAGTTCTACGCGATCAAGAGTGAGGACGCGATCCGCAAGGGCACGATCATTTCGACGTTTTTCGCGATCGTCGTCGCCGGCGGCTGTTATTTCCTCGGCGGTTTCGGTCGTCTTTACGCGGACAGCGTCGTCGCTGCTTCCGGTAAGGTGAACTTTGACGCCATCATTCCGACGATGCTTTCTTCGCTGCCGAACCTGGTGATCGCGATCGTGATCGTACTCGTCCTTTCGGCTTCGATGTCGACGCTTTCTTCTCTTGTACTGACTTCGAGTTCCACGCTTTCGCTGGACGTCGTCGTTCCCGCGATGAAGCGCCAGGTGGAAGAGAAGAAGCAGGTGCGGATCATGCGGATCTTCATCCTGTTCTTTATCGTCATCTCCGCAGTGATCGCCATCGTGAAGGATGCTTTCGGCTTTACTTTCATCGCCCAGATGATGGGTGTTTCGTGGGGCGCGCTGGCCGGTGCTTTCCTCGCGCCGTTCCTGTTCGGCCTGTACTGGAAGCGGACGACGAAGGCCGGTGTCTATGCCAGCTTCGTGACCGGCGTCGGGATCGAGCTCGTACAGCTCTACATCTCGCTTTCGGGCAATAACTTTGCTTCGCCGGTACTTTCCTACATCTTTGCTTCTTCCGTACGTTCCGGCGCGATCGCGATGCTGGCCGGCTTTATCGTCGTCCCGATCGTGAGCCTGTTTACCAAGGCGCCCGACAAGGAGCATGTGGCAAAGATCTTTGCCAACTATGACAATACGGTCACAACGACCAGAAAAGAGAATCTGGGCGAATAATAAAACACAGGGAGAGTGGCAGAGTTGCTGATACGGAAAGAAAATGCCGTACTGAGGCGGTTTGGTAAGGAGATCCTGCTGGTGGAGGCATACGGGAGAGGCCTCCGTGTACGCGCGACCGAGCGCCGGGAATTCCTTCAGGAAGATTTCGGGACCCTGATCCCCGCAGGGACAGCTGAACCCGCGATCGTGATCGACAAAGAAGAAGCGGAGATCACAAACGGGAAGATCACGTGCCATATCTACGGAAACGGCGATCTGGAGTTTACGGACCGGAACGGGAAGCAGCTCCTGATGGAGTACAACCGGACGCGCCTGATGACGGAGAACGCCAATCGTTTTGAGAGCGCGCTGGAGATCCTGCCCCGGACCTTCGATCCCATCCAGGGCGCCGACGGATATCATCTGACGGTCCGCTTCGAAGCCGATGAATGCGAAAAGATCTTCGGTATGGGGCAGTATCAGCAGCCTTATCTGGACGTGAAGGGCTGCATCATCGAACTTGCCCAGCGGAATTCCCAGGCTTCCGTGCCTTTTATGATCTCGAACAAGGGCTACGGTTTCCTCTGGAACAACCCGGCGATCGGACGCGTTACCTTCGGAAAGAACCTGACGGAATGGTATGCAGAGTCCACGAAGCAGATGGATTACTGGATCACCGCCGGCGATACCCCCGCGGAGATCGAAGAAGCCTATGCCGAAGTCACGGGCACCGTGCCGATGATGCCGGAATACGGGCTCGGTTTCTGGCAGTGCAAGCTCCGCTACCAGACCCAGGACGAGATCCTGGAGATCGCGCACCGCTATAAAAAAGAAAATATCCCGATCGACGTGATCGTCGTGGACTTTTTCCACTGGCCGCATCAGGGCGAGTGGGATTTTGACCGGACGTACTGGCCGGATCCGAAGGCGATGGTGGATGAACTGAGGGAAATGGGCATCACGCTCATGGTATCCATCTGGCCGTCCGTGGAGACCGCTTCCGAGAACTACCGGGAAATGGCGGAAAAGGGCTATCTTGTCCGCACGGAATACGGTCTGAACACCCACATCCTGGCCGACGCCGGAGTCTTCGACGCCACCGATCCGGATGCCCGGGCCTTTGTCTGGAGCAGGATCAAGGCCCATTATTACGATCTTGGGATCCACCTCTTCTGGCTGGATGAGGCGGAGCCGGAGATGACCAATTACGAATTCAAGCATTACCGCTATGCGGCGGGACCGGACGTCGAGGTCGGCAACCGTTATCCGCTGGATTACGCCCGCATGGCCTACGAAGGCATGGCGGCGGAAGGGCAGGAGAACATCGTCAACCTGCTGCGCTGCGCCTGGGCGGGCTCACAGCGTTACGGCGCGCTGGTCTGGTCGGGCGATATCGACTCATCCTTCCGGGCTTTCCGGAACCAGCTGCGCGCCGGCCTGAATATGGGCCTTGCCGGGATCCCCTGGTGGACGACCGATATCGGCGGCTTTCACGGCGGCAATATCTACGATCCGAAGTTCAAGGAACTGCTCGCGCGCTGGTTCGCTTTCGGCTGCTTCAGCCCGGTCATGCGGCTGCACGGCTACCGCGAACCGTTTAAAGAGCCGATCGGGACAAGCGGCGGCGGGTCGACGATCAGCGGCGCGGAAAACGAGGTCTGGAGCTACGGCCCGGAACTTTTTGAGATCTGCAAATACTATATCGCGCTGCGTGAGAAGCTGCGTCCCTATACCCGCAGCGTCATGAAAGAAGCGCATGAAAAAGGCACGCCGGTGATCCGGCCGCTCTTCTATGATTTCCCTTCGGATCCGGTCTGCTGGGAAGTCGACGATACGTACATGTTCGGCCCGGATATCCTGGTCGCGCCGATCCTCTATGAAGGCGCGCGTGAGCGCACGCTGTACCTCCCGGGGGGCAGATGGATCAGCATCCACGACGGCACGGTCTATGACGGCGGCAGAAAGATCACCGTTCCGGCGCCGCTTGAGATCATCCCGGCGTTTTACCGTGAAGGCACGCTCCGGGAGAGCGGGATCTGAAACGGAGAAAAGAGGGAAGATCCATGGCAGCAAATGTGAATCCTGAAGTACAGGCCGAGAGCCGGGACCGTGTGATCGTCCGCACCAGTATCATCGGGATCATCGTCAACCTGTTCCTTTCCGCGTTCAAGGCGGCAGTCGGGCTGCTTTCCAACTCCATCGCCGTCGTGCTGGATGCGGTCAACAACCTTTCGGACGCACTTTCATCGGTCGTTACGATCATCGGGACGCGGCTCGCGAACCGGCGGCCGGACCGCAAGCACCCGTTGGGACACGGGCGCATCGAGTATATCAGCGCCGTCGTCGTTTCCGCGATCGTCCTGTACGCCGGTGTGACTTCCCTTGTGGAATCGATCAAAAAGATCATCCATCCGGAAGAGGCGGACTACAGTATCATCTCGCTCGTGATCATCGCTGTCGCGGTCGTCGCGAAGCTCCTGCTTTCACAGTATGTGAAGAAAAAGGGAAAGGAAGCGAACTCCGGCGCGCTGGAGGCTTCCGGTAAGGACGCTTTCTTTGACGCGGTCATCTCGCTTTCCGTACTGGCGTCGGCCCTCATCTTCACCTTTACGGGCCTTTCGCTCGAAGCCTACGTCGGTGTGCTGATCTCCTTCTTTATCATCAAGGCCGGCGTTGAGATGCTGAAGGATGCGCTGGATGATATCCTCGGCCACCGGGCAGACCCGGAGCTTTCCCAGGAGATCAAGAAGATCCTGAACGAGGAAGAAGAGGTGCGAGGCGCCTACGACCTGATCCTCAACAACTACGGCCCGGACCGCAACTACGCGTCCGTCCATCTCGAACTGCCGGATACGATGAACGTACAGGAGGTCGACGTGCTGACCCGCCGCGTCCAGGCGAAGGTCTACCGGGAGACCGGTGTGATCCTGACCGGCGTCGGCGTCTATTCCTACAACACTTCCGAC
>CADBQM010000153.1 GCA_902796795.1 uncultured Eubacteriales bacterium | reverse complement strand
TTCGGCATCGGGATCACGATCACCGACATTTCCTGCGGACCGACGGTCACCCGTTATGAATTCCAGCCGGAACTCGGCGTCAAGGTCAGCCAGATTGTCGCGCTGGACCGCGACATCAAGCTCAGCCTGGCGGCTTCCGATATCCGCATGGAAGCCCCGATCCCCGGCAAATCCGCGATCGGCATCGAGATCCCGAACCGCGTGAAACAGGGCGTGATGCTGCGGGACATCCTGGAAACAGAAGAATTCAAGTCAACGAATTCCCGCATCGCATTCGGCGCCGGGCGCGACGTGGAAGGCAAGGTCATCATCGCGGATATCGACAAGATGCCGCACGTGCTCGTCGCCGGCGCGACCGGTTCCGGCAAATCAGTCTGCGTCAACTCGATCATCATGAGCATCCTCTATCACGCGCTCCCGACCGAAGTGCAGATGATCCTCATCGATCCGAAAGTCGTCGAGCTTTCTGTCTACAACGGCATCCCGCACCTGATGCTGCCGGTCGTCACGGATCCCAAGAAAGCCGCTTCCGCGCTGAACTGGGCCGTCGGCGAGATGGAACGGCGCTACCAGACCTTTGCGGAATACGGCGTCCGCAATCTGGCCGGCTTTAACGATATGATCGAAAAGACCGCGCCCGTGAAAGACGGAGAGCCGGTCTCGAAAAAACCGACGATCGTGATCATCGTAGATGAGCTGGCCGACCTGATGATGGCGGCTTCCAAGGAAGTCGAAACGGCGATCTGCCGTATCGCGCAGAAGGGCCGTGCTTCCGGCGTCCACCTGGTCATCGCGACGCAGCGTCCTTCCGTTGACGTCATTACCGGCCTGATCAAGGCAAATATCCCGTCCCGGATCGCGTTCGCGGTCTCGAGCGGGACCGATTCCCGTACGATCCTCGATACGGTCGGTGCGGAGCGCCTGCTCGGCAAGGGGGATATGCTGTATGCTCCGGCCGGCGCGACGATGCCGATCCGTGTCCAGGGCTCCTTCGTTTCGGATGAAGAAGTGAAGGCGGTCGTAGAATACATCGCAAAGGAAGGGACGGTCGCAGGAGCAGAGATCGGCAGCCAGATTGATCTCTCCGGTTCGTCGCTTTCCGGCGGCGGCGCAGGGGGCGCATCTTCTGACAGAGACGAATATTTTGCCGAATCCGGCCGCCTGGTGATCAATAAGCAGAAAGCCTCGATCGGCATGCTGCAGCGCGCTTTCAAGCTTGGTTTTAACCGCGCCGCACGCGTGATGGACCAGCTCGCGGAAGCCGGCGTCGTCGGTGAAGAAGAGGGCACGAAACCGCGCCAGGTCCTGATGTCGGCCGCACAGTTCGAAGAGTATTTGAGGAATAACGGATAAAATGCTTCCAGATAAGATCAGCTGGTATCCCGGCCATATGACGAAGGCGATGCGCGCCATGCAGGAGGACATCAAAAAGGTGGACCTTGTGATCGAACTCCTGGACGCGCGGATCCCGCTTTCTTCGGAAAACCCGGATATCGACCGCCTCGCAGCTAATAAATTCCGTATGGTGCTGCTGAACAAGGCAGACCTTGCGGATGAAGAGGAGACCCGCAGCTGGATCCGTTATTTTGAGAATAAAGGAATCACCGCATTCGGACTGGATTCCAGGAACACCCGGAAACTGAACGAGATCCGCAGCCGCATCCCCGAGATATGCAGAAAGAAACTGGAACGTGACTTAAGCCGCGGAATCATGAACCGGCCCATCCGGGCGATGGTCGCCGGGATCCCGAACGTCGGGAAGTCCACATTTATCAATTCCTTTGCAGGAAAAGCGGCCGCAAAGACCGGGAATAAGCCCGGCGTGACAAGGGGAAACCAGTGGATCCGCTTAAGTAAAGACACGGAACTCCTGGATACGCCCGGCGTCCTGTGGCCGAAATTCGATGATCCCGCCGTCGGCCTGCATCTTTCCTATATCGGCGCAATCAGCGACGACGTCATCGACCGGGAGCTTTTAGCCTATGAATTCCTGAAGGAGACCCGGTTATTATTTCCCGGCAGGATCGCAGATATCCTGGATATAAAAGATGACGAAGACGCGAACGTACTCATTGAACGCATCGCGATGAAACGGAATCTGCTGAAAAAAGGCGCCGAACCGGAC
Source organism: uncultured Eubacteriales bacterium (assembly GCA_902796795.1). Classification (GTDB taxonomy): domain Bacteria; phylum Bacillota; class Clostridia; order Lachnospirales; family Lachnospiraceae; genus UBA1267. Next base: position 257 of record CADBQM010000153.1, on the reverse strand, counting down.
CACGTCCGGGCGTCCGCCGCGATCATCGATGATTTCAGGAACGGCAAGTACGGCAGACTGACGCTGGAAAGGGCAGAAGGTTAAATGGAAGAAGAGAGAGTGCCCGAAGCGGAAGAAACAGAAGAGATCCGCTCCGTACATTTCGAACACTATAAGCGGAGCCAGAAGATCACGCTGAAAAACGTGATCGATTTTGCAGTCTATCTTTTGATCGTCGTCGTTCTCTGCCTGCTCTTCATCCGTTTTGTCGCGGTACG
>CADBQM010000152.1 GCA_902796795.1 uncultured Eubacteriales bacterium | reverse complement strand
CTTCAGTTATGCTTCTTCAGAAGCTTTTTTCGCTTTCCTGCTGCCGAACGGACGGTACTTGACCGGTTCGTCCTTCTTCAGCCGGCCGTAGCCGATGAAGTTGAAGATCAGCGAAAGGATCGGACAGAGCATCGGCAGGAAGGTGAACGGAATGAATTCCGTGACCGAGATCGGGGTGCCGCTGCCGCCGAGCACGACGCCGTAGCCGATGACCCATGCGGACCACGGTACGATCGCCGCGACCATCGTGCCGACGTCTTCCAGCGTACGGGACAGTACCGCGCGGTTGATGTTCTTCTCATCGCAGATCTCCTTGAACGCGACTGCCGGGATCGCGATCGCCGGATACTGGCCGCCGATCAGGCAGATCAGCAGGGAGGAGATCCAGGTGCCGCAGAGGATGCTGCCGGGGGTGTTGAGCTTCTTGGAAAGCTTGTTGACCAGTGTGACAAGAACGCCGCTCTTCGTGAACAGGCCGCTTAAGAGTCCGAGGACGATCAGGATGCCGACAAGCGAAAGCATGCTGGAGAAGCCGCCGCGGTTGACAAGCTTATCGACTGCCGCAACGCCGCTCTCGGTGGAGAAGCCGTTCAGGATGTAGCCGAGGTTCTCAACAAAGCCGTGACCCTGGAAGATCATGGACCAGATCACACTGAAGCCGATGCCGACGCCGAAGGTGATCATGGCCGGCACACGGATGATGGAAAGCACCAGCACGAGGATGACGGGGATGAAGTGCAGGATGCTGATATTGAAGGTGTTCGCAAGGCCATTCGACAGTTCCTCTGCCGCAGCCATGTCAAAGTTGCCGGACGCACGCGCGCCGAGGATCGCGTAAACGATCAGGCAGATGATCGTGCCGGGGATCGTCGTATACCACATGGACTTGATGTGGTCAAACAGCGGGACGTCGCAGGAAGCGGAAGCCAGCAGCGTCGTATCGGAAAGCGGGCTCATCTTGTCGCCGAAGAAGGCGCCGGAGATGATCGCGCCGGCTGCCCACGGAAGCGGGATGCCAAGGCCGGGCGCCATACCGCAGAGGACGACGCCGATGGTGCTGATCGCGCCGAAGCTGGTACCGGCACAGACCGCCATGAACGCGGGAAGGATGAAGCAGATCGGAAGGAAAAGCTTCGGGGTGATGATCTTCATGCCGTAATACAGCAGGGACGGGATCGTGCCGCTGGACATCCAGACCGCGGACAGGCAGCCGACGAGCAGCATGATCATCATCGCCGTCGCGACCTGTTTGACGCCGTCTGCCATGGCATCGTCGATGTCGTTCCACTTATAGCCCATGAAGATGCAGAACGCGATCATCACGAACAGGGCGCCGAGCGCAGCGATGGTCACGTCCGCGCCGACGATGATCAGGACGATCAGGACACAGATGGGGGCCAGAAAACCAAGGAGCGCAAGGCCCGTCGTCATCTCTTTCAACGGCCGCTCTTTCTTTTCGGGCTTGTTGACGTTTTCACTCATGGTTTAACTCCTTTTTCTTTTTTATTGTTGAAAGGCGCTCCTGATGCGTTCCAGCGCTTCTTTCAAAACCGTTCTTGTCACCGCGAAATTGATCCGGACGAAGCCTTCGCCCTCCGGGCCGAAGTTGTCCACGCCGTCGTCGAGGTGGATCTTCGTCTTCTCCATGAATACGCGGTCGAGGTTCCGGGTGCCGATCCCCGCTTCCCGGCAGTCGATCCAGAGCAGGAAGCTGCCTTCCGGCACATAACACTTAAACGGCAGCTTTTCCTCCTTGATGAAACGGAGGATCTCCTGTAAGTTGCCGTAAAGGTACGCTGTGAGCTCCTTCAGCCATTCGTCGCCCTGCCCTTCCAGGATCGCGGTGACCGCGGCGATCGAGAAGCTGTTCGTCGCATAGCCGAAGGAAAAACCGCGGATCTGGCGCATCCAGGCTGCCTGCAGATCCGGGTCCGCGATCGTCACGATCGCATGCGGCAGGCTCATGATGTTGAAGCCCTTGGAAAAGCTCACGATCTGGATGCCGATCTCCTGCGCCTTTTCGCCGAGCGCGAGCAGCGGGATAAAGCGGGCGCCTTCGTAGATCACGAGCGCGTG
>CADBQM010000151.1 GCA_902796795.1 uncultured Eubacteriales bacterium | reverse complement strand
TTTCGGTTTGTTGTCCCTGCGCGGACGATACTTGTAATAACGGCGGCGGTTCCCGTCGTTCTTCTTGTTTCCGCCGTCTTCCGCGTCCTCCCCGGCCTGTCCGCTCTTTGCGTTCGGGTTCGGGCGCTCGTTCCGGTTATTTCTTTCCGGACGCTCCTTCTGCGTTTCCGGATCCCGGACTGCGCGTTCCCGCTGGGGATTCTCTCTCCGGTCCGTGCGCTCCCGCTGAGGATTCTCCCTCCGGTCGCCGCGCTCCCGCTGCGGATTCTCCCGCCGCTCGCTGCGCTCCTTCTGCGCTTCCGGATTCTTTTCAGCCATTTCCCGCCGGCTGTTTCTTTCACGGCGCGCGGGACGCTCCGCCTGCTCTTCCGAGGTCTCATTTTCTGCAGGCGCCGCGTCGTTTTCTTCTTCCCTCAGTGCGCCTTCTTCCGGCTGTCCGGCTTCCCCGTTTTCAAGGTTCCTCCGGAAAGCGCCGTCGAGTTCTTCGACCGGGAACTCCTGGATCTCCTTTTCGTCCTCGTCGTCGCCGATCAGCACGCTGACCCGCTGACGGAGGATGTTGACCGACTTGACCTGCCCGCGCTGGCCGTCCGGCGTCCGTACAAAGGAACCGATCTTCGGCAGTTTGGAATTCAGGTATTCATAGGTCTCCGCCTCATTCTTCAGACAGCACATCAGGCGCCCGCAGACGCCGGAGATCTTGGCAGAATTCAGGGAAATGTTCTGCTCCTTCGCCATCTTGATCGAGACCGGCACAAAATCGGTCAGCCAGGTCGCGCAGCATAAGGGGCGTCCGCAGATGCCGATACCGCCGAGGATCTTGGTCTCGTCGCGCACGCCGACCTGCCGAAGCTCGATCCTGGTATGGAAGACCGACGCGAGGTCCCGGACCAGTTCCCGGAAGTCCACGCGGCCGTCCGCCGTGAAATAGAATGTGAGCTTGGTGCGGTCGAACGCGTATTCCGCGCGGATCAGCTTCATCTCGAGCCCGTGGTCCGCGATCTTCTGCCGGCAGATCTTGATCGCCGTGACCTCGTTCCTGCGGTTCAGCGCGATCTGGTCGCGGTCGTCCTCCGTCGCCACGCGGGTGATGGGCTTCAGTTCCCCGACGATGCGGCTTTCGTCCACTTCCTGGGTCGGCAACACCACGTCGCCGTATTCAATGCCCTGCGACGTTTCCACGATCACGCTCTGCCCCCGCTCGATCCGTTCGCCGCAGGGGTCAAAATAATATACTTTACCGCTGTTGCGGAAATTGACGCCGATGATCGTTACCATATGATCATATCTCCTTCTGTATCTCGTCCCGGATGGCTCCCGCAAACGATTCAAATGATAGTTCCGTATTAACGTTGGCCTTCAGGCGGTCGTTAAGTTTCACAAGCGCCGCAAGGATCCGGCCGATTCCTTCAAAGCTCAGTTTTTTCGCGATCTTCCGGAGCCTTTCCTCTTCCCCGCGGAAGAAAAGCGGGGCACCGTCGCCGGTCTTCAGGACGAGCGCGTCCCGATACCAGGTCCGGAACAGGGTGATGACTTCGTCCGCGTCGCCCTTCCGTTCCGCCATTTTCTTCGCAAAGGACAGCGCCTGCTCCGGGTCCGGGCCGTCCGCCGCTCCCGCGAGCTCCGTGACCTCACGGACCAGGCTGCGGTAAGCATCGGAATCCGCGATCTTGAGTGCCTTCCCGGGTGCGCCGCCGGAAAGCCGCGCCGCGATCCCCGCGACGTCCGCCGCAATCCCCTTCTCCAGAAGAAAACGCTCGATCTCGTCCTCCGGCACGTAATCGGTCCTGAACTGTACCGCGCGGGAAAGGATCGTCGGCAGGAAAGTCTCCGCGCTTTCGGTCAGCAGCAGGATCACCACATACGCGGGCGGCTCCTCCAGCGTTTTTAAAAGCGCGTTCTGCGCCTGGACGTTCATCTTTTCCGCTTCGTCCACCACGTATAGCTTGTAGCGACTCTCGTAGGGCAGCACCGCCGCCGTACGGTTGATCCCGCTCCGGATATCCTCCACGCTGACGAGCCCCGGCTTTTCATGCACAACGTTGATCCGGTCCGCCGCGGACACGTGAAGCAGTTCCTGAAACGCGTCCGCGATCAGGTTCTTCCCGCTGCCGTCCGGTCCGGAGAGGATGTACGCGTTCGCGACCCTTCCGGATGCGGCGATCGTCTGAAGGCGTTTTATAAGCGCCTGGTTCCGCAGGATCCTTTCGCTCATGAAGCGCCCTTTTCCTTCAGGATGAACGCGCGGACTGCCGCGAGGCAGTCTTCAAACACGTCGTTTTCAAAGCAGTTTGTGATATGGCCGTCCTCGTCCGCGAGCCCCGCTTCTTTCAGATGCGCCATATCAAAGTCCTGTTCGTCCGCCAGGAAGCGGCGGCACATCTCGGCATATTTCGGCCGGGCGTGATTCAGCTCCCGGTCCAGGGCGCGCTTCAGCCGCTGCCCGGTCTCCACTTCGATATAGATCGGGACCACGTTTTTATCGCCGAACCAGTCCCGTACCTTCACGTATGAGCCGATCGTCCCGACGGCGATATAATCGCGCGCCGTGAGGTCCACGCCGCCGTCGTCCACGAGCATGTAGCGCCAGGGGCCGTGAACGGTCTGGTATTCGCGCATTTCGATGATCTTCCCCGCCGCTTCAAGCGCGTCGGATTCGGGGATCGTAATAAAATGGTATTCTCTTCCTTCTTCTTCGCCGCCCCGGATCGGCCGTGTCGTATACTGGACGATCCCGGAAAGCGCGAGCGCAGGATCCGCGGACAGCCGTTCCAGCAGGCTGTCCTTCCCTGTCGCGCTCTTCCCGATCAGATAGAAGATCTTTCCCATTCGTGTTTCCTTTCAAGTGTACTTTCCGTCGCTCAGATCCTCGCGACGCCTTCTTCCCGCGCGGCCTTGACGACCGCTGCCGCCACCGCTTCCGAAAGCCGCGGATCGAACGCCTCCGGGAGGATCCGCTCCTCGGAGAGTTCTTCCTCCGGCACCAGGGAGGCGATCGCGTAAGAAGCCGCGACCTTCATGCCCTCGGTGATCTGAGACGCCCGGCAGTCCAGCGCCCCGCGGAAGATCCCCGGGAAGCACATGACGTTGTTGATCTGGTTCGGGTAGTCCGAACGGCCCGTCGAAACGATCCTCGCGCCGCCCGCCTTCGCGTCCTCCGGAAAGATCTCCGGGGTCGGATTCGCGCAGGCAAAGATGATCGCATCCTTCGCCATCGTCCGGACCATATCCGTATTCAGTTTATTCGGTACGGAAACGCCCACAAAGACGTCCGCGCCCGGCAGGACCTCGGCAAGGCTTCCGCGGACGCCCTCCGGGTTCGTGATCAAAGCCATTTCCGCCTGCGCGGGCGTCATCCAGTCTTCACCCGGCGCAAGGGTCCCAAAGCGGTCGGTCATTAAAATGTGGCGCACGCCCATGTTCAGCATATGCTTCACGACCGCGGTCCCGGCAGCGCCTGCGCCGCTCGTTACGACGCGGATCTCGCTGAGCTTCTTGCCGACGACCTTCAGCGCGTTCAAAAGGCCGGCCATCATGATCACGGCCGTTCCGTGCTGGTCGTCGTGGAAGACCGGGATATCGAGCGTCTCCTTGAGCCGCTTTTCGATCTCAAAGCAGCGGGGCGCAGAGATATCCTCCAGGTTGATGCCGCCGAAGGAACCGGCGATCAGCGAGACCGTCTTCACGATCTCGTCCGGATCTTTGGAACGGATGCAGATCGGCACCGCATCGACGCCGCCGAAGGCTTTAAAGAGCACGCACTTTCCTTCCATGACCGGCATGCCGGCTTCCGGGCCGATATCACCGAGACCGAGGACCGCCGTCCCGTCGGTCACGACCGCGACCGTATTCCAGCGCCGCGTCAGCGTGAAGCTTTTATCGACATCTTTCTGGATCTCCAGGCAGGGGCCGGCGACGCCGGGCGTATAGGCAAGTGAAAGGGCTTCCCGGGTATCGACCGGTACGCGGGGGGTGATTTCGATCTTCCCGCGCCACTCCGCGTGTTTTTCGATCGAGATCTGCTGATAATCCATGGATTCTGTGCTCCTTTCCGGGCGCTGCGGCGATAAAAGCCGACAAATAGCCATTTTCCGTTATATTATAACAGCTTTCTGCCGCTTTGTCACAATTCTTTTCACCGGGCGCTTGTAATTCTTCCGTGGCTCTGCTACACTTTTCTGCGCGCCCGCTTTCCGCGGGGCCGCAAAAAGCATTCGGAAGGAGTTTTCTTTCATGCAGATCGCCGCCCAGATCGCCGGCATCCTTGCCCTGATCTTTTCCGTACTCTCTTTCCAGCTCAGGACCAAGCAGCAGATCCTGATCACGCAGATGATCTGTGTGGTCCTTTTTGTGGTGCACTTCCTGCTGCTTTACTTCTCCGGAAAAAACGATGCGCTGACGGGCGCGGCGCTGAACGCCGTCTCCCTGATCCGCAACACCGTTTTTCTTGTCGCGGAAAAAGAACAGGCGCCCCCGAAAGTGCGCCTGTTTCTCACGGTATTCTTCTGTCTTGTCATCATCGCCGCCGGGATCTTCACCTGGAACAGCATCATCTCGCTGCTGTTTATCGTCTCCATGCTGCTGAACGCGGTCGCGATGTCGATGAAGGAGCCGCAGAAGGTAAGGATCTTCATCCTCTTATCCGCGCCCTTTGCTTTTGTCTATGACCTCTTAAACGGTTCGATCGGCGGCGTCATCAACGAGGCCTTCACCGCCGTTTCTTCCGCGGTCGCCCTTTTCCGGTATCGGAAGAAATAACGGTACCGGCGTCTCGGGAGGCTTCCCGGGCGTCTCTTACTTCGCTTTCCGCCCTTCCGCGAGCGCCTGCTTTCCGAGGATCATGGTGAGGTTGTTCATATTCAGCGAATAAGTATAGCGGCTGTCATCGGCCAGCGCGATCGCGAGTTGGATGCCGAGCGCGTCTTTTCCTTCCCGGGGCACATAAGTGATCGGGTCAAAGGCGCGGCAGTTGTCGCGGAAACGGAGGATCCAGCTGTCTGGCTTTGAAAGGAGCCTGATCGACAGTTGATGCGGCTTGTCATCCTTGGTAAAGCCGTGCTGCACGACGTTGACGGCCATCTCCTCCACGCACAGCGCGATCCGGTTTGCCGAAACGGCGTCGCCGCCCTTGTTCCTGCAGAATCTGCCTGCCTGTTCGGCCACCTGAACCGCGTCTTCCTCTGTATAAATATCCGATTCCAGAAGATCTCCCGCCGGCACACTGAAGCCTTCCGGCAAAAGCAGGAAGGCGCCGTCCTGCCAGGGGAGTTTTTTTGTACGGATCAGGATAAAGACGCCGAGCGCGATCAGCGCGATCAGCTCGCCGAGCGCGAAGTACAGCCAGGCGCCGGTCGTCCCGAAGGGGACGCTCAGGATATAGGCGACGATCGCCGGGAAGAACGCACTCTCCGCGATCGAGATGATCGCTGTGAGATACGCTTTTTCCGTTCCCTGATAATAGCTCTTCAGCGTATTATTGAGCGCGCAGGGGATCAGGCCAAGGCCGAAGAGCCGGACGCCGAGCGTCGCGTACTCTTTGGCCGTCCCCGCCTCCCGGATGAACAGGGAAACGAGCAGCGGCGAAGCGAGGGCCAGGACCGCGCCCATTGCGATCCCGAGGAACACCGAATACTTGCAAAGGAGACCGGTAACGGAGCGGAGGTTCCCGCGGTCTTCTTCATTATAGAAGATGCCGGACATCGTCAGCGAAACGCCGCCGACGCCCGTCGAGATACAGTTCGCGGAGCCGCCGAGCGTCGTGATCACGGAGAAGGCCGCGACCGCCGCGCTGCCGCCCACGTTCTTCAAAAGCCGGTTCATGATAAAAACGATCACGACCGACGAAGCCATCGCAAAGACCGACGGCAGGCCGCTCCGGAGGAGCTCCAGGATCTTCCCGCCGCTGACGTACTTCGGGGAGAAGCGGAAAACACATTTCTTGGACAGGAAATAGAACACAGCAATGATGAGCGCCACATAATAGCTCAGGGACGACGCAAGGCCCATGCCGAACATCCCCCACTGAAATACCAGGACGTTCAGCAGGTCAAAGACGACGTCGGCCACGGTCATCGCGAGCACCGACACGATCAGCAGCGTGCTCTTCCCCGCCATCTGCAGGAACGGCACCAGTACAAGCGCGAGCATCATCGCAGGCGCGCCGATCACGAAGCCCAGGATGTAGTTCCGGGTATCGTCAAAGATCACCTGCTCCGCGCCTTCTTTGCCGCCGGCGCCGAGCAGTCCCGCGAGCTGAGACCGGAGCGGGACCACGATCAGCAGGAAGACCGCTGCCACCATCAGTCCGACGATGACGGCGGAGGAATAGCCCCGGTTGGTATCCTCCTGCGAGCCGCGTCCGAGCGACTTGCTGCAGACCACCTGTACGCCGGCGGAAAGCATCGTCGCAAACGCGCCCAGGATCAGCAGCAGCGGGTTGGCGAAACCGTAAGCCGCGAGCGCCTTAACACCCAGATAGCGCCCGATCATGATACTGTCGATCAAGAGACAGAGCGAGACCGTCAGCGCAGAAAAGATCTGCGCGGTCAGCATCTGCCGAATGATTTTTTTGATCATTGTTTTCTGCCCCTGTTTTTATTTTTGATCCAGCCGCCTGTTCCGGAAGTACACGATCAGATTCAGGCAGAGCATGACAAAATTGAAAATATAAACCGCAAGCACGTACCATTTCGTGCTGAGTGAAGCCATATACGCGGGATTCAGGAACTTGGACAGGATCCCGGCGATATAGCCGACCCAGATCAGGAAAAGGAACAAAAGACTCGTCCCCTTCGCCGTTCTTGCCCGGTAGTTTTTGATCAGGTTCACCGGCCAGGAAATGCCGAACAGGATCAGCATCAG
>CADBQM010000150.1 GCA_902796795.1 uncultured Eubacteriales bacterium | reverse complement strand
TCTTTTTCGATGCTCCTGGCATAACGGACGAGTTCCTTCACGACATCCCAGTTCATCAGGGGCTCGCCGCCGAAGAAATCCACCTCCAGGTTCCGGCGTGTGCCGGAATGCGCGATGAGATAATCCAGCGCCTGTTTCCCGACGTCGAAGGACATCAGCGCCCGCTCACCGTGGAAGCGCCCCTGGCTCGCGAAACAGTATTCGCAGTTCAGGTTGCAGGTATGCGCGACGTGCAGGCAGAGTGCCTTTACGACGTCCCCGGAGCGTTCCTTGAACGTACCGGCGATGTCCTCATAAGTATCCGGCGTATAGAGCTTCCCGGCTTTCACAAGGGCTTCCACGTCCGCGATGCACTGGCGGACCTCTTCTTCCGTCACGTCCGCGCGGTCTTTGAATTGCTCCAGGATCCTGCGGACGATCTCCTCTTCTTCATGATCCGGATAGAGCGCGATGATCTCGTAGGCGACGTCATCCACCGCGTGGATCGCGCCGGAGCAGCCGTCCAGGACGATATTGTATCCGTTCAGCCGATACTGATGTACCATGGTCTTCGTTTCCTTTTTGCCTTACGGCAGTCAAATCACAGAAAAAGCCGCCCGCTCGCACGCCGGTAAAGCCGGCAGAACGAACGGACGGCGTCCTTTAGCACAACTTATTTGTTTTCGTTTTCGCAGGCCTGGTTCGCGACGCCGCAGCTGGTCTTGCATGCGGACTGGCAGGAAGTCTGGCATTCGCCGCATCCGCCGTTTTTGGCACTTTCGCAGAGGCTGCGTGTTTCAAGCGTAAGAATTCTTTCCATTTTTGATCCCCCAAAGTCAGATTTCGATAACGTATTTTATAACAGCCGTGCGGCCTTGTCAAGCCGCGCGCTTCTTATTGAACGCGGTAATCATGGAGATCACCGTGCAGACGAAATACCAGAGCGCCATGAGGCCGAAAAGGACGAGCCCGATGACCATCGCGATCGCCACGTCCTCCGGGACATTCTGGAGAATAGCGCCGATATCGGCGCCCGAATACATCGTGGTACGGTAGACCAGGATGTTGCTGACAACGCTCATGAGAGAAGCGCAGCTGATCACCATGCAGCGGAGATCCAGGAACGCCGAGCTCAGCGGTTTATGTTTTCCGTGCGCGCAGCCGATCGAAAGGATCGCGCCGACCAGCATCCAGATCCCGAGCGTCAGGCACGGGAACAGCAGCCGGAAGACAGGGATCATCGACATATCCATGCCTCGTCTTTCGACAAGGAAGACGATCATGCCGGCCAGGGCAAAGAGTCCGGCGAGAATAAAGACGATCGCGTTGATCAGGTTCAGGATGCCCGCGATGATCTTCCAGGGCTTCGCGGCGGTCGGTGCCGGCTCTCCGACGAGGTTCTTCGGCATGAAGATGGAGATGAGCGCCATCAGCGTGCAGAAGAAGAGGCCGCCGGTGTTGAAGTAGCCGGAGATCCTGCCTGCCAGATCCATGTACGTACCGCGAGGAACGGCCAGTTTCGACCCGACAAGAAGCAGCAGGCAGACGCCGAGGATGATCGTGAGGATAATGTTCCTGGTCCGTGTCGGTTTCTTCAGGACCAGCGAAGCAATGCCGGGGACCAGTGAAAAGAGCGCATACACGATAAGCGTCGTTCCGAGACTGGAAAGGAACGACCGGCCGGGAAGCCCGTATACGATACTGTTAAACCCATTATTGAAAATGCTCGTAAGAACGTCGGCCAGGCCCATGATGATGAACATCAGACCGGAAACGATGCGGAGCGACTCCATCCGGCTCCTGCCCTGGTATTCCGGTTCTGCCGTCCTTGCCGGCGCCGGGTTTGCGGGACGTACCGGCGGAACGGGATTTACCGGTCCGCGGTAGTTCGGGGCCTGCTGCGGCGCGGGATTCGGCGCCGTAAAGACCGGCGGGACCGGTGCTGCCTGAGGTGCAGGATTTACCGGCGGGACCGGTGCTGCCTGAGGCGCAGGTGCTGCCGGGGGTGCAGGATTTACCGGCGGGACCGGCGCTGCCTCAGGTGCAGGTGCTGCCGGGGTTACCGGCGCTGCCGCTGCCGTCTCGGGTCTGCGGACCGGGACCGGTTTGCCGCAGTTGTTGCAGAATTTCGCGCCGTCTTTCAGCTGGGCGCCGCAATATTTGCAGAACATAATGACCTCCCCTTATCGTTGATTGAAAAAAGTATAATACCGGATCCGTCCGATGTCAAACAGGATTCCCGTATCCTGCGGTCTTCAGCCGCCGACGGTCATGGTAAAGCTTTCCCAGGGGATCTCCCCCGCTTCTTTTCCCTGAAGCAGGGCGTCCACATACATGAGCAGCGGGAAGTCGGAAAGGCAGAGTTTCCCCTGTTCCGAAAGCCGCCGCACCGCCCTTGCGGTCCGTCTGGCGACGACGACCGATTCCAGCGTGACGCCGGAAAGCTCCTGAAGTGCTTCTTCGATCTTAAGTCCCCGCCCTAAGAGCGTTCCGAGCTTCCGCGTCCGGCCGCCGTAGATCGTCACATAAAGGTCCCCGCCGCCGAAGATAAGGTTCTCTTCCCCGCCGCCGAGGAAAGCGATCAGTTCCTTCATCTCCCGGAGGCTCTGGCCGAAGAGCGCCGCCTGGGAGTTATAGTGGATGGCGCCGATCTTCTGATCCCGCTTTTCAGAAAGCCCCACCGCAAGCGTCACGCCGAGCGCATAGGCGTTCTTCAGCGCCACCGCGCATTCGACGCCCTTTACGTCCGTGGAAAGGCTGACGTGGTAATACGGGCAGGCAAAAATGCCTTTCAGGTACCGGAGCGTCTCCATATTCCTGCCGCAGAAAGCGACGTGAGAATCGTCGTGGTCCGCGAGCTCATAGCTCGTGCAGGGACCGCCGACGGCGTTGATGTCCAGCTTTTTCCCCGCCGGGAGCCTTTCTTCCAGCAGGTAAGGATACGGGATGAGTCCGCCTTCTTCCGTGTCCATCAGCCCCTTCGTGATCGATAGCAGCGGAACGTGCTCCGGCAGGACGGGCAGCATTTCTTCCGAGAACCAGTCGAGGCCGAAGCTTGAGACGCCGTTTACGACGACGTCCGCGTTTTCAAGCGCTTCATCCACTTCTTCGATCTGGTACGCCCGGATCCCTTCCGGGAGCGTCCGCTTCAGGTTCAGGTGATAGCGGCTCTTCCGCAATTCTTCAATGATCTCCCGGTCGAGCGGCGTCCCGACGAGACGCACCTCATGGCCGTTCTCCCGGAGCGGGAAACTTAAGGCGGAGGCCATCTGCCCCGCGCCGATCATGGTGATGATGCTCATGGATCTCTCCTTTTTCTATGTATGGCGCCGGATCATCCGTCTTTTGCGGTCACTTTCCGTCAAGCAGGCCTTCCGCCCGGAGCAGGTCCTTTACGACCTCCCCCGCGAGGATCAGTCCCATGACGGAAGGGACAAAAGAGACGGATCCGGGGACCGCACGTTTATTGATGCCTTCATCTTCCGGCCGCTCAAGCGGTTTCAGGGCCGGTTCGTCGGAAAAAACGACTTTCAGTTCTTCGATCCCGCGCTTTTTCAGTTCCCGCCGCATCACACGTGCCAGCGGGCAGCCGCTGGTCTTAAAGAGGTCGGTCACCCGGAAGCGCGTCGGGTCCAGCCGGTTCCCGGCGCCCATGGCGGCGATCAGCGGAACGCCCGCGCGCTTCGCGCCTTCCGCAAGGGCGATCTTACCGGCGACCGTGTCGATCGCGTCCACGATATAGTCATATGCGGAAAGGTCGATCCGGTCCGCGGTCTCCGGAAGATAAAAAAGATCGAACGTCCGGACGGCGGTCTCCGGGCGGATGTCCCGGATCCGCTGTGCCATGACCTCTGTCTTTTTCCTGCCGACCGTGCTCGTCAGCGCTATGAGCTGGCGGTTTAAATTGGACGGGCTCACCACGTCGCTGTCCACAAGATCCAGCGCACCGATCCCGGCGCGCGAAAGCCCCTCGCATACAAAACCGCCGACGCCGCCGATGCCGAATACCGCAACGTGCTTCCCGTTCAGCACGGCGACCGCTTCTTCGCCTAACAGCTTTGCCGTTCTTGAATCTCTTTCCCCGATCATGTCCCGCTCCTTCTTTTTACTTATCATACAGGATGACGGTATGCTTTTCTACTGTTTTTCAAACAAAAACTATCGCTTCGTACTCTTGCAATCTTTCTGATTTATTGTATGATAGGCATATACAATCAAACGGATCATTGCGCTTCTATTTTACGCAAGGGAATCCAGTGAAGACAGATGAAAGGAGAAACAATGGAATTTTTAAGGAAATTCTGGCCTTTATCCTTCCGGGATAAACCTGCTGTCAAAGATCTCGTGATCATGGTGATCATCTACGCGCTCGCACCGACCGTGACGTCCTTTATCCTCGGACTGCTCGGCAATATCCCGCTCGTCGGTATCGTGTTCCGGGTCCTCGGCTATATCGTCGGCTATATCGGCGGCGCATACTGCACGGCAGGCATCATCTTTACCTTCCTGAACTATTTCAAGGTCGGCGCGTTTGCCAACGAGCCGAAGGAAGATTAAAGACAGGCGCGTTTATCAAAAAGGCTGTTTCCGCGGCCCGTTCTGTCGGGCCGCGGTATTCATATCCGTATCACAGACATGAAACAGCCGTATCTCAGAGAAAGGGACTCCGAATAAAATGAATAACCGGGAACGCGCTATGAACATCCTCCATTACCGCGACGCGGACCGTCTGCCGGCCGTCCATTTCGGTTACTGGCCGGAACTGCTCGTAGAATGGGCGGAACAGGGGCATCTTGACATGGCACTGGCAAAAGGCTGGCGGGACGGAAATGATGCCGACCGGGAGATCGACCGGCTGATCGGCTGGGATTTCAACTGGGGCGGCGCGGCAAGTCCGAACAACCGGCTCTTCCCGCCGTTCGAGTATAAGGTCCTGGAGGAGCTGCCGGACGGCAGCCGGCGGATCCAGAACCGCGAGGGACTGATCGAGAAGGTCAAGCCCGGCGTCCAGTCGATCCCCATGGAGGACGACTATCAGCTGAAGGACCGGGAAGCCTTTGAAAAGCTGTACAAGCCGCGGCTCACCTATACTCCGGAAAGGATCGATTTCGATTATTACCGGCATTTCAACGAGATAAGGCCCACGGACCGCCCGGTCGGCCTTTTCCTCGGCTCCATGATGGGCGATATCCGCAATTACTGCTCCGTCATCGGCATGAGCTACCTGATCTACGACGAAGACGAAACACTTTTCGAAGATATCGTCAACCAGAACGCCGATATGCAGTTTAAGGTCGCGGAAGCCGTGCTCTCGACCGGAGCCGCGTTCGATTTCGGTCACTTCTGGGAAGACATCTGCTTCAAGAGCGGCCCGCTGATCGATCCGAAGCTGTTCGATAAGCTCACCGCGCCGCATTATAAAAAGATCACGGACCTCTGCCTTGCACACGGGATCGACATCGTTTCCCTTGACTGCGATGGCGTCACCGAACAGCTGCTCCGCACCTGGATCGATAACGGCGTCAATACGATGTTCCCGATCGAAGTCGGCGTCTGGGGCGACCAGTTCGAGCCCGCCAGGAAGAAATACGGCGAACGGATGCTCGGCGTCGGCGGCATGGACAAGCGGGCGTTCCGCGAAGATAAGGCAGCCGTTGACCAGGAGATCGAAAGGATGAAGCGCCTCGCTTCTCTGGGCGGCTTTATCCCCTGCCCGGACCACCGCCTGATGCCCGGCAGCAAATTTGAACTGGTACAGTATTACGCGGAAAAGATCAAGGACGTCCGCTTATAGTTTTTGCAGTATCTGGAGGAAATTATGAATACCGAACTGTTAAATGAGATCTCGCTGAATCTGCAGCAGGGCAAGGCCAAGCTGATCAAGGAACTGGTCCAGCAGGCCATCGACGAAGGTATCCCCGCCGAAACGATCCTGAACGACGGCCTGATGGCCGGCATGAACGTGATCGGCGAAAAGTTTAAGAACAACGACGTCTATATTCCGGAAGTGCTGATCGCTGCCCGCGCGATGAACAACGGCGCGCAGGTCCTGAAGCCGTATCTCGCGGCTTCCGGCGTGAAGGCAAAGGGGAAGGTCTGTATCGGGACCGTCCAGGGCGACCTGCACGACATCGGCAAGAACCTCGTGAAGATGATGATGGAAGGCAAAGGCCTCGAAGTCGTCGACCTCGGCTCCGACGTCGCGCCGGAGACCTTTATCGAGACCGCGATCAACGAGAACTGCCAGATCATCGCATGCTCTGCCCTTCTCACGACGACCATGGACGTCATGGGCAAGGTCGTGGAACTCGCGAATGAAGCGGGGATCCGGGACAAAGTCAGGATCATGATCGGCGGCGCACCGGTCGACGAAGCGTTCTGCCGCAGGATCGGCGCGGACCTCTATACCGAAGACGCAGCAAGCGCTGCCGACGCGGCGGCGGCTTTCTGCGCGGAGATGCTCGGCTGATCCCCGGAAGGAAAGAAACGATGGAAACCGCGATATTTGAACAGCTGGAACAGCTCGCGCGGGACCTCGGCGCGTTTAAAGCCAAGGTGATCCCGACAAAGGACGTTCCGACCGACGCTTCGTTCCGGACGCTCTGCGAAAAGAACACCTGCCACTCTTACGGGATGAACTACGGCTGTCCGCCGGACGTCGGTACCGTTGAGGAGGTGCTCGAAGCGCTCTACAGTTATCAATATATCCTCGTCTACCAGTATGTCGGCGAGCTGGAAGACAGCTTTGATTTTGAAGGCATGACCGCAGCCGGAGACCGGCACCGCGCGCTCGTCTACCGCTTCCGCGACGAAGCGGACGCCGGGATCACGCTGCCGCGGCGGCTCTATCTCGGTGCCGGCGGCTGCAGGTACTGCAAGACCTGTGCCCGCGTCACGAACGAGCCCTGCCGTTTTCCGGAAAAGCGCCTCGCCTCGCTGGAAAGCTACTGCGTGAACGTCTCGCAGCTTGCGAAGGCCGCGGATATGAAATACATCAACGGCCAGAATACCGTCACCTACTTCGGCGGCATGCTGTTTGACCTCCAGTAATACCCCTCTGCGGTCCCTGCCGTTAACGGCGTAAAAGGAGAACTCCATGGGAGAGACCATTACCGTATACCTGAACGACAAGGCTGTCTCCGTACCTGCGGGGACAGCCTTAAAAGACGTTTTAAGAAGTGAAAGCAGCCTGCCGATGCCCTGCGGCGGCCACGGGAAATGCGGAAAATGCCGTGTTTTCGTTACCGGCTCAGTGAACGCGCCGACGGACGAAGAACGGCGCCTGCTGTCCGAAAGGGAGCTTGCTTCCGGCGTCCGCCTT
This sequence comes from uncultured Eubacteriales bacterium, assembly GCA_902796795.1. Lineage (GTDB taxonomy): Bacteria > Bacillota > Clostridia > Lachnospirales > Lachnospiraceae > UBA1267. Next base: position 3,559 of record CADBQM010000150.1, on the reverse strand, counting down.
GCCTGCCGCGTCGTCTTAAACGGCGAAGCGCGTATCCGGACACAGGAAGCTGTTTCCGGCGTCCGCATCGTGTCCGGAGGCGTTCTGCCGGCCTACGAGCCTGCCCCCTTCTTTACGCAGTACGGCGCCGCGATCGACATCGGGACGACGACGCTCGCCGCCGCGCTTTACGATCCTTCGGGCGCACTGCTGGCAAAAACGAGCCGGATGAACCCGGAAAGCCGCTGGGGCGCGGACGTCATCTCGCGTATGGAAGCCGCGCGCGCCGGTAAGCGGGATGAGATCGCCGCCGTGATCCGGCAGGCGCTCTCGGAGATGCTTGAGATACTGGCACTGGAAGCCGGCGTCACCGCCTCCGCGATCGACGCGATCGTCATCACCGGCAACACGGTCATGCTGAGTTTCCTTTACAACGAAGACACCGAACCGCTGACCCACGCCCCGTTCATCGCAAACCGCCTTTTCGGTGAAACGGTGACGGCGGCTTTCCTCGGTCTTACGGGACCGCTGCCGGAAACGAAAGTCTGCCTGCCGCCCTGCGCGGCCGGCTTTGTCGGCGCGGACATCAGCTGCGCGGTGCTTTCTTCCGGCCTGCTTTCCTCGGATGAGACCGCGGTGCTCGTGGATATCGGAACGAACGGGGAGATGGTGCTTTCGCACGGCGGAGAACTTTACGCCTGCTCTACTGCCGCCGGCCCGGCTTTTGAAGGCGCCGGGATCTCCATGGGCATGAACGGCGGGGACGGCGCGGTCGACCGTGTATGGCTTAAAGAAGACGGCACTCTGGAAGCGCATGTGATCGGGGAAAGGGAAGCAAAAGGGATCTGCGGCAGCGGCCTTGTGGACGCGGTCGCCTGCCTGTTAAAGAATGAAACACTTGATGAGACCGGGCGTCTTGAAGAAGACCCGGCCGTGATCCTTCCGCCGGTCCGGCTGACCGGAAAGGACATCCGCATGGTCCAGCTCGCGAAGAGTGCGATCCACGCGGGGATGCGGACGCTGATCGGCGCGGCGGGCCTTACACCAAAGGACGTCCGCTGCCTGTATATCGCCGGCGGCTTCGGCAACTACCTGGACATCGAAAACGCCGCGGCGATCGGCCTCATCCCGGAAGAGCTGAAAAAAAACGTGCGGATCCTCGGGAATGCCGCGCTTTCCGGTGCCTCCCTGCTGCTGCTTTCAAAAGGGCTTCAGGAGGACGTCCGGACGCTGGCGGAAAGGATCCGCATCGTTGAACTGTCCGCAAACCCGGTGTTTGCGGAAGAATACATGGAACAGATGTTTTTCTAGAGGACTCAGCCGGCGTCGATCCGGGCTTTCAGGGCGCGGATATAAGAAGGATCCGAGCCGCAGCAGCCGCCGATATAATCGACGAACTCCAGTGCCGGCGCGATATCCGCGACGAACTCATCCACGCTGAACGCGGTGGACGTCGTGCCGTCCGGTGCCAGGATCGGCTTGCCGGCGTTCGGCTTAAAGACCAGCGGAAGCGACGTCTTTCCGACGAATTCCCGCATCACGGGCACCGCAAGGTCCGGGCCGAGGCTGCAGTTTAAGCCGATGCCGCTGATCCCGAGCGGTTCCAGCGTTTCGATCACGTCTTCCACGGAATTGCCGAACATCGTCCGGCCCTTCTTTTCAAACGTCATACAGCAGAAAACGGGTACGCCATAGCGCATCGCCTCGCGCGCTGCGACCTCCATCATCGCAAGGTCGATAAAGGTCTGGACCAGGATCAGGTCCGGGCCTTCTTTCATGCCTGCATCCAGCATCACGCGGAAGATCTCCGCCGCTTCTTCCTCGGTCGTATCCCCGAAGGGCTCCAGCATCGTGCTTAAGGGTCCGATCGAAAGCGCAAGCTTCCTGCCGCTGCCCTTAAGCGCATTCTTTGCCGCGCGTACGCCGGACGCGATCACCTCCGCCGGGTCATAGGAAGAAGAGCGCCGGACCATCGGGCCGTTCGCGCCGAAGGTATTCGCGAGGAGGATCTCAGCACCCGCATCGACGTATTCCTTCGTCAGCTGTTCGATCAGTTCCGGATGCTCGACGTTGTAGCGCCAGACCGGGACCTTTGCGATCCCCCGCTCTTCTGCCATCGCCCAGAGCGAGGTGCCGACGGCACCGTCCATTAAAGTGATCCCTTTTTTCATAAAAGCCTCTTTCTTCACCGGACCGCGGCACAGGCGGACCGGCAGGTCATCTTTTCTGATGCCGCGCTACGCGCCGCCCTTTGCTTATGCTTCGACGATGACTTCCGGACGGTTTTCTTCCGGTACGAGTTCCGCGGTGAAATCGTTATTGAAGGTCCTGCCGGGCAGCATGCAGAGCATATGGACTTCGTCCTGGCCGAGCGGGAAATTCGTTCCGTGCACGATCTGCGGGTTCAGCTTCACAAAAGTACCCTTGGGAACGATGAACGCCTTCATGTTGTCGATGTTGAAGGTCTTTCTTCCGCCGAGCACGCCGACCGTAAGGATCATATCGCCGTCGAGCGGCATCAGGCCTTCACAAGTGTACATATGGGCTTCCATGAACGGAATGACCATCTTATCGCCGCGCTTCACGACGTCGCTGACCGATACGGTCGGAAGGGTCGTCGTGCCGAAATCCAGCGTGATCAGGTCCGGGAAGAAACCTCTTTCCAATACGCTGTGCGCCGCGAGCGATTCATTGTCCAGCAGGTCCTGGAATACACCGTACTTTGCAAATGCTTCTCTGTCGAGAGGCTGTGCCTTAATGGTCTTCATTGTTGCTCTCCTTTTTATGTTTAAGATTTTTTAAAGCTGTCTTTCAGCGATACGCTGCGGTTGAAGACCGGGTGTTCCGCGGTCGAATCCCGGTTGTCCAGGCAGAAATAGCCGACGCGCATGAACTGGAAGGAAGGCGCGTTTTTGGACGTACGGTCCGGATCCCGGTCAAAGGCTTCCGCAGCCTTCAGAAGCTCCCGTTCGACCTTGCAGCCCTGAAGTACCTCGAGGCTCTCCGGGTTCAGGCAGGATAAGAAATCCTTGTCCGGACCGTCTGGCTGCGCGTCGGTAAAGAGATTGTCGTAGAGCCGTACCTCCGCGTCCATGGCCGTCCGACTGTCCACCCAGTGGAGTGTCGCGCCTTTTACCTTCCGGCCGTCCACGGGATCGCCGCCCCGGGAGTCCGGGTCATAGGTGCAGAGCACTTCCGCCACTTTGCCGTTCTCGTCCTTTACACAGCCCGTGCAGGTCACAAGATAGGCGCCCTTTAGGCGCACTTCGTTGCCGGGGTACAGACGCTTGTACTTCGGGATCGGGGTCTCTAAAAAGTCCTCTTCCTCGATCCAGAGCTCGCGGCTGAACGTGACTTCGTGGGTCCCTGCCGCGGGGTCGAGCGGGTTGTTTTCGACGGTGAGCGTCTCTGTCTTGTCTTCCGGATAATTGGTCACGGTGAGCTTCACGGGATGCAGGACCGCCATCGTCCGTTCCGCGTGCTGGTTCAGGTCGTCGCGCAGGCAATGCTCGAGCATCGCGAGCTCCACGACGCCGTCGGTCTTGCCGACGCCGATCTCCGTGCAGAAATTCCGGATCGA
>CADBQM010000149.1 GCA_902796795.1 uncultured Eubacteriales bacterium | reverse complement strand
GTTCCGCCTCCGCGGGCGGATAAGTATCGATCATGCGGATCTCATCCCGGATGAGGACTTCTTTCATCATATCGTTCATCGTAACTGCCGGCAGTGTACCGACGGTCCTCCTGTTTTCTGGTTTTGTTATCGTTTATTGTACTCCCCTGCCGCAGCCGGTTTCAAGGGATTTTTTACGGAGCGGACAGGCAGCATCGCATGCAGAAGCATCCTGGGACCGCAGCCTGCCGGCGGCTCCTGTGTCCTTTGCGTAAAAAAGCGCCTGCCTTCCGGCAGGCGCCCTCTGCTATATGTTTTTGATCATGCGATCTCAAGCGACGCTTCTTTCACGCCCGTTCCCGAGATTTTCACCGTGCAGGCGCCTTCGCCGCACTTCTTCAGGATCGCCAGCGCCCTGCCGTCGTGAACGTCGATCGTCGGACAGGTGTAGCCGCCGTTATGCAGCGTATGATGGCCGCCGAATGCCAGCAGTTTGTAGGAGCCTTCGACCGCGATCGTGAGATCCGGCACTGCCTGCCAGACCGGCTCGCCTGCTTCGTTCTTCAGGGTGACATCCACAAAGAGCAGGCCGTCCTCTTCCGAGAAGGGGTTCGGATCTACGCTGATGTCCACGCAGTCTCCCGCGCCCTTGGTCTTCAGCACATAGACCTGATCCGGCTCGCCCGCCTTCTTCGACACCGCCTTCAGCTCGCCCGGCTGATACGGTACACGGAAGAAGTAGCGGCAGACCTGATCCGGATCCGGCGTGCCGTTGCCGCAGGAAACGCCGTTCAGGAACAGTTCGACGCTGTCGCCCGCGGCGTAGACTTCCACGTCGACCTCCATGCCTTCACAGCCCGGATAATCCCAGCTGCCGACGGCGTCGGTCATGACCCACGCATGCGTGACGAGCGGTTCTTTGCTCGCTTCCGGCGTACGGGCGGCAATGTAGGGCTCCTTCCGGAGGCCGGTCGTCACCGCGCGGTAATACCAGCTGGTACGCGGATCGCCGATGATGGAGATGTCGGAGCTGCCGTTCATGATATGCGGGAACGCGCGCTTCGGCCCGCACTCGCCGAGGTAGGTGTAGCTGCACCAGATGAAGTCGCCGATGACGTTCGGATACTTCATCATCGCCGCATAGTGCTCGGGGATCCGCTTGGAGTGGGTCTCCGTACCGAGGATGATGCGGTTCGGATATTTCTCCGCATCAGATGCGTAGCGGGAGATCATGTAGTTGTAGCCGATGATGTCCATGCCGGCATCCAGGATCTCCAGCATCTCGTCCATGGCCGGGACCAGGATCAGCTTGCCGCGGTCCGCGCCCTGCTCGTCACCGATGAACTGGTTGACGTCGATATCGCTGTCCGGGTCGATGAGGCCGGTGCGGTGACGGCGTTCGTTCTCCGCGAGGATCGGCCCGAGCTCCATGAACGCGTTGACGGCGTTGGTCACGAAGCGGGTGCTGTCCAGGCTATGTAAGAGCTGCGTGAAGTGATTGGTGAGCTCAAAGCCCTTTTCGGTGCCGATCTCGAGGATCTCGTTGCCGGTGGAGTACAGCAGTACGCTCGGATGATTGTAGTCCGTCTGCACCATCGTTTCCACGACGTGGTCGATGTCCTTTTCGAAGAAGATACCGTAGTCCTGCGGGTTCTTCACCTTCTCCCAGATATCCACGGTCTCGTCCAGGACGTAGATGCCGACTTCGTCGCAGGCGCGGAGCAGCTCGACGGAGGCCGGGTTGTGCGCGCAGCGCACCGCGTTGAAGCCCAGTTTCTTGTGGGACATCATGCGGCGGTATTCATAGCTGACGTAGGTGGAGCCGCCGAGCAGGCCCTGGTCCGCGTGGACGCAGCCGCCGAGCAGCTTGACTTCCTTGCCGTTGACCCGGAGGCCGTGTTTACCGTCGAGCTCGATCGTACGGAAGCCGGTCGTGGTCTCATCACAGTCGAGCACGCCTTCCTTATCGGCGATCGAAACAGAGACCTTGTAGAGCTCCGGATGGAACTCGTCCCAGGGGATGATGCCGCCTAAGAAGACCGGTTTGTCAAAGACCTCGGTGGACTCTGCAGGCAGATACACGCGGTATTCGCCGTTCCACAGTTCCTTTCCCGCGCGGTCCGCGACCGCGATCTTATAGAAGCCCTTGAAGTAGTGATTCGTCTTATTCTGGAGGCTCACGCGGACGGAAAGCACCGCGTCTGCAAGGTCATCCTTCCCGGGCAGGAAGTTGATCTCTTTCGTGGTCACCTGCAGCTTTTCGGGCACGAAGCCGATCTTCGGCTCCTTCACGATCCAGACGTTGCGGAACAGGCCGGCGCCTGCGTAGAAGCGGCTGGAGCGCTCCAGCGCCGTCGTGGTCACGAGGATGCGGTTCGGGGAACCGTAGTAAAGATAAGGGGTCAGGTCCGCGTAGAAGGGGTTGAAGGAATAGACGTTCTTGGCAACGCAGGAATCGTTGACGTAAACGGCTGTGATCTGGGAGGCTGCTTCGAAGAACAGCTTCGTCGTTTTATCCCGGTCCTCTTCCGGCGCGAAATACTCTTTGAAGTAACGCCAGTTGCCGCCGGACAGGAAGCCCTGCCGGCCTTCGCTCTCACAGTCTTCATCCTGCGGCTTTAAAAACATGGGATCATGGGGCAGATCCACCGTCTCCGCGTCGGACGGTACCGACTGGAAAAGACTGAAGGTATTCTTGTTGGAGAAAAACTTCCAATCATCATTCCATAACTGTTTTATCATGCGATTCAAAACCTCCTTTAAAGCTGGAATAAGCTGATCTCACGATAACATGCCGCAGGAGCCCTGTCAATGCGCCATTGTTGAACAAACAGCATGTTTTTTCGACAGGTTAAGGGAGTCCGCTGCCGGTCCGGCGCCGCTCCGAAAGTGGATTTTTTGCAATTAGATACCTTTTATAAGCTATACGGCAGGTAGGCTTTATGCTAAAGTTAATATAAACATCGATCAAATGCGGCAGGTGTACGATGAAATTCTCTGTTGGTCTGCAATACGAAAACGATCTTTTTATCGAAGAGATCCTCCGCTGCCGGGCTTCTGTAGAAGAAGTCTATTTCTCCTGGGGGGATTCGGACAGCGGGCGCGGGCGCGCGACCGAACACGGGAGCCTCTCCGCGTTCCAGCTCCAGAAGAAGCAGGAGGCGGTCCTTGCGCGGCTCGCGGAAGCGGGCGTCCGCATGAACCTCCTCTTCAACGCCGACTGCTACGGCGACGCAAGCCTTTCCCGCGCGCTGTTTGAAAAGATCGGCGATACGACCGAGGAAGTTCTCGAAAACTTCGGCCTGTCTTCCGTCACTACCACGTCCCCGCTCATCGCGAAATTCATCAAGGCCAATTTCCCGTCGCTTTCGGTCCGGGCTTCCGTCAACATGGAGATCGGGACCATCGAAGCGATGGACTATCTGAAGGATCTTTTCGACGGCTTCTATATGAAGCGGGAATACAACCGCGATTTTGAACGCATCCGGGAACTGCACGGCTGGTGCGCGGCACACGACAAGACCCTGCACCTGCTCGCGAACAGCGGCTGCCTGAACTTCTGCCCGGCCCGCCATTTCCACGACAACCTGGTCGCCCACGAGAGCGGGATCCGGAAGATGGACAACGCCTACGTCTTTGAGGGGCTCTGCCATGAATTCCTG
>CADBQM010000148.1 GCA_902796795.1 uncultured Eubacteriales bacterium | reverse complement strand
ATTGAACACGGTGATCCCGTTCCACTCGTTCTGTGCGTCGTTGTAGATGCTCCCGTCGTCGCAAAGCATGTTCGCACCCCAGGCAAAGAGCTTTTTCGCTGCCTGCAGATACCGGCTGTCTCCCGTACGGTCCGCCATATACATCAGCGGATAAATGGTGTCGTGGCACCGTCCGTGTATCTCTTTGCAGCTCGGGCACAGGATCCCGCCGTCGAATGCCGGTTTTCCGGGCATGTCAAGCTGCAGGTCCAGCATCGTGTCGCACCAGGTCTTCAGGAGCCCGTATACCGCGGATTCTACAGTTTCTTTTTCGATCCTCATCGGAACGCTCCCCTCCAGGCAGTGCTGCCCTGCGCCGCGTATGACATCCGGCTTTTCCTTACACAAATTCTTTTAGTGCCGCCCGGACACTTGCCGGCAGGCCTTTTTCTTTCAGCGCCGCCGCGGCCGATTTTCCGCCTTCCTGGAGCTCATCCCAGATCTTCCATTTCAGTTCATAATCCATCTGTGCCCGTTCCAGCGTCTTAAAACACTGCTGCAGACGGTTGTCCCGTATCACCGGGGCAGTTTCAAAACGTACACAGATCTTCGCTGTGACCGTGGTTTTCGGTACGGAGACCGTCATAAGGCAGTGTTCTTCGTCATAGGAATTCTTTGCCCGGACCTTCTTCCCGTCCGCAGTCACCGTGAGCTTTCCTGTTTCTTCCGGCGGCACCGCATAAAAGACGAGCTTCCAGCTGCGCTTTTCCGGCAGGACGGATAGATTGCCTTCTGCCGCACCGATGCTGAATTCCGCACTGTCCCGGCAGTAAGCAAGCTTTGTCGACGCCCAGTTTTCATCGCGGTCTTCCGCGCTGTCTCCGGCATCCTCCCACAGACAGAAGCTTCCATTCGCTGCGGGGAAGATCCGCACTTCCATCGCGGCCGGATTCGATACGCTGTTGTCAAAGACCGTCATGTCCGTCATCGGGACGATCGCGCCGGCCTTCATCAGGACGGGGATGTCGTCCGCCGGACGGTAAAAGTCTTTCATTTTCCCGCCTTCATAAACGACGCCGGTAAAGAAGTCGCACCACGTTCCTCCCGGCAGCCAGGCGGACGTCTTCGCCGCACGGGAGACCTTATCCGTCTTCTCTGTGACCGGTGATACCAGAAGCTCCGTACCGAAATAATACTCATTCGGCACCCGGTAGGCTTCTTCCCGCTCCGGCTCCTGATAATACATCGGCTCGATGAGCGGCAGATTCTCCCGGCTCGCACGACGGTTCATCGTATAGAGATAAGGGATCATCGCATGGCGCAGCCGGAGATACCGGTTCATCGTTTCCCGCGTTACCGCATTATATTTCCACGGTTCCTTCCCGGTAAAGGGATTGTTGGAACTGTGCAGACGGTTGATCGGCGAGAAGACGCCGAGCTGCAGCCAGCGGGCCATCAGTTCATCGTCGCGCTCTCCCCACATGTGACCGCCGATATCATGGCTCCACCAACCGTAGCCGATATTGCTCGCGCAGTTGGTAAAGTACGGCTGATAGCGGAGGCTGTCCCAGGTAATGACCGTATCCCCGGAGAAACCGATGGGATAGCGGTGGCTGCCGACGCCTGCGTAGCGGGAAAAAGTGAGCCCGCGCGTCCCTTTCCACTTGCTGTCCAGATAGTGGAAATGATTCAGCATCCACAATGGATCCAGACCGGGCATCCGGCTTCCGGTGCCCTGCTGCCAGTCGACCCACCAGAAATCCACGCCCTGCGCTTCCAGCGTATGACAAAGCACATCAAAATACTGCTCCATAAAGACCGGATCCGCGGGATCGAATTCGATCGGCTGTTCCGACGCCGGATCGACGCCCATGGCTTCCGCCATCTTCGGATAGATCTCCTCAAATGCGCGGATCCCGTCCGCCGGGTGCACATTCAGCGTCACCTTCATGTTCTTTTGATGCAGCCAGGCAAGAAAACGTCCTGGATCCGGGAAGAAGTTCTTGTTCCAGGTATATCCCGTCCAGCCGCTTCCATATTTCGGGTCGACGTCGTCCACCAGGTGCCAGTCCATATCGATGACCGCGACGGAAAACGGCAGCTCTTCCGCCGTGAAGCGATCCATCAGCTTCATGTATTCCGCTTCTGTATAACGATAATAACGGCTCCACCAGTTGCCGAGCGCGAAACGCGGCAGCAGCGGCGTTTTTCCGCAAAGATGATAGAAATCGTTCAGGGCTTCTAAATAGCGGTGGCCGTAGCCGAAGAAATAGAGGTCCGTACAGGGCTTCCGCGGTTCCACAAAACCGTCGTCCGTAAGCGCCATCGAGGCGGAATCATCGATCACAGCGACGCCTGCGCGGGAGATCACCGCCGGCCCGAGCTGAAGCTTCGTACGGTTTAAGTCTTCGTCGATAAACTCGTCTCCGTCTACACGGTCCAGGGTACGGTAGGTCCCCTTGAGGTCATTTACGGGATCACCAAAATGCCAGACAGTCCCGAGCTCCTTCTCCGTTACCGAAAGGCCGGCGGAGGAAAAAGCTTTCTGATCATAGCGGAGCAGCAGTTTCTCCGTTTCGATGATGAGCCATTCCTTCCGATTCTTCTTTTCCGTACGTTTTTCAAAGGCCGGCACTTCAAAAGAGCGGTCGATGACAGACTGAGTCGCCCGGTCTTCAAAATAGTCTTCCTTACTGTATTCCAGGCGAAGGAGCGACGGTGTCAGGACCGTGATGCGATAATGATCGCCGCGGATCACCGCTGCTTCATTGCTCTTTCCGTTGACGGGAAAATAATATTTCTTCATATGCTGTTCTCCTGTTTTTTATCGTATCGAACCGGCAACATCTCAATAT
>CADBQM010000147.1 GCA_902796795.1 uncultured Eubacteriales bacterium | reverse complement strand
CTGCCGCCGCGCACGTTCGGCCGGCCGGTCACACAGTCGCGGTACATGCGGAAGGCGCGGCTCATCAGCGCGTCCGCGTAAGGATCGTCGTTGCCGTACAGCGGCGTATGGTCGCGGACCGCGGAGAGGATCTCCGGCGCGTTCTCAAAATTATCCGCCATGGCGGCGAGCAGCGCGTCCATGGTAAAGCGCTTTTTGTCAAAGACGTTGTATTTCACGGCGCTCAGGGAATCGGTCAGCGTGCCGATACCCACGCCCTGGATGTAGCTCGTGTTGTAGCGCGCGCCGCCGGCGTTGTAGTCCTTTCCTTTTTTGATACAGTCGTTGACGACGATCGAAAGGAAGGGCACCGGCATCTCTTCGGCGTACAGACGCTCGATGATGTTGTTCCCGCGTACCTTGATATCGATGAAATGCTGAAGCTGCCGCGCGAACGCGTCCATCACCTGCTCAAAATCGGTAAAGGTCCGCGGATCGCCGGTCTTAAGCCCCAGCTGTTTCTTGCTGACCGGGTCGAAGCCGTTATGCAGGGTGATCTCGAAGATCTTCGGCAGATTCATGTAGCCCGTAAGGATGTACGCCTCGTTTCCGAACGCGCCGGTCTCCACACAGCCGCTGGTACCCCCCTTCCGGGCGTCTTCCAGAGACTTACCCGCGGCAAGCAGTTCCTGGATGATCGCTTCGGTATTGTAGAACGCCGGCTGGCCCCAGCCCTCGCGGGCGACCTCGCAGGCGCGCAGTAAAAAGCGCTGCGGCGTCTTGCGGCTGATCTGGACGTTGGAGCTCGGCTGCAGCAGCCGCATCTCGCTCATCACGTCGAGGATCAGGTAACTGACTTCGTTGACGCCGTTCTCGCCATCCGGCGTGATGCCGCCGGTGTTGATGTTGGCAAAGTCGGTATAGGTCGAGCTCTCCCGGAGCGTGATGCCGACCTTCGGCGGCGCGGGCTGGTCGTTGAATTTGACCCACAGACACTCGAGCAGTTCTTTGGCCTTGTCCCGGTCGATGACGCCCGTCATCACGTCCTTTTCATAGAAGGGGATCAGGTGCTGGTCGAGCCGTCCGGGACTGAACGCGTCCCAGGGGTTGAGCTCGGTGGTCACGCCGAGATGCACGAACCAGTACATCTGCAGCGCCTCACGGAAGCTTTCCGGCGCATGGGCCGGGACTGCCGTGCAGACGCGCGCGATCTCGCGGAGTTCTTCCGCGCGGACGGGATCGATCTCCTCCTTAGCAAGCTGCAGCGCGTAGTCCGCGTAGCGCTTTGCGTAGAGCATGATCGCGTCGCAGGCGATCGCCATGCCGCGAAGCTCATCCCGCCGTTTCAGCGCCGTACTGTCGTTCAGGAAATCGAGCGCTGCGATCGCTTCTTCGATCTCGCGCTTAAAGTCCAGGAAGCCCTTGTGATAGAACACGTCGCCGCCTACCGTATGGCCGGGGCCGCGCTGCTCCATGAATTCGGTGAACAGTCCCGCGCTGTAGCAGGCTTTCCACTCATCGTCCATCTCCTTTAAGATCCGTTCGCGCATGGAGCGGCCCTGCCAGTAGGGCATGATCTCCTCTTCGTGGACCTTCCGCGTTTCCCCGCTCACCGAGAAGCTGATATATTCGCGGTCGTTCATGACCTGCATGTCCTGAAGCGTATGGCAGCAGAGCTCCGGGAAGGTCGGGGCTTTCTGCGGGCCGCCGGCCTTTTCGCCGACGAGCAGCTCGCCGTCGCCTAAATAGAGCGGGCGTTCCTTCATGTATTCATAAAAAGCCAGGGCGCGGAGTTCCGGTACGGAGACCTTGCCTTCGTATTTCTTATAGGCTTCCGTCACGAGCCGCGCGCGCGTGATATCGATCTCCGGCTGCGTCATCGTGCTCACCCTGCGCAGCTTACGTATTCTTTCATTCATTCCGCGTTCCATCTTAACCTCCCATGGAAACCCTGTATCCGGCTTCCTCAAACTGCCGCGCGATCCGGTGAAGCGTCTCTTCACCGGGCGTTTCCATACCGGAACCGTAGGCGCGGCCGAGCCGTGCGTACTTACCTGAACCGGTGTCGTGATATTTTATAAGATCGATCGAAAGGATCCCCTGTATGCCGGCGAGGGCTTCGATCATCGCCGCGGTCTCTTGTTCCGAAGTGTTCACGGGGTCGATCAGCGGGATCCGGATCCGGATCCTGGCGCCGGCTTTCCCGATCGCACGCAGGTTCGAAAGGATGCGGCGGTTGTCCGCGCCGGTATAGCGCCGGTGTTCCTCCGCCCCGGCAAGCTTCAGGTCATATAAAAACGTATCCGTAAAAGGCAGCGCCTGCAGCAGGACCTCCTCCGGCACCTGGCCGCAGGTGTCGATATTGACGCGGATGCCCTGTTCATAAAGCCGCCGCAGGACCTCCATGACGTAGCCGGGATCCTGGGCCAGCACTTCGCCGCCCGAAAGCGTCACACCGCCGCCCGATTCCTCGTAGAACGGCAGGTCACGTACGAGCTGCCGGACGAGCTCCGCGGGCGGAACGTACTTCCCGGAAAGCTCCCGGGCGCCGTTCAGGCACGCCTCGGCGCACTTTCCGCAGGAAATGCAGTGCTCAGAAACAAATTGTCCGGAAAGAAGATCAAAGCCGCCCTCCGGGCAGGCCGCCGTACAGCGAAGACAGCCGCTGCACTTTTCCGCGTTATAGAGGATCTCCGCCGTAAAGCGCTGCGTCTCCGGATTGTGGCACCAGGCGCAGCGGAGCGGACAGCCTTTGAAAAAGACCGTCGTGCGGATCCCGTCCCCGTCGTGGATGCTGTAGCGCTGTATATCGGTAATGAGCGGCTCGGCCATCTGTACTGCCCCGTTTTCTTGCTGTTCTCAAATAACAGGATACTTTAAAGAATAATTTTATCATGGGTCTTCCTCCATGACAAGCAAAACACGGCCGGCCGGAAAAGTTTTGCCGCGGCAGGAGCGCTTCTCTTGACGGCTTCCGCCGCATCCGCTATAACGGAAACATCAGCGGCGCAGGCGCCCATTTCCGTACAGAAAGAAGGAGAACCGAACAATGCGGAAGCTGGCAGACGTCTTCAAACCCGGATCCGGGTACCGGATCTTTTTTATCTCGATGATGACCTTCGGCCTCTCATACGGCCTGTATAAGGGGATCATCGACAACTACCTCGCGGAGGTCGTCTCCATGACCTCCTTTGACAAGGGCGTTTCCGAATTCTTCCGGGAGCTGCCGGGGCTTATGCTGGTGTTCATCCTGGCGGTCTTCTATATGTTTTCCGCCGAAAAGCTCTATAAATTCGGCTCCCTGTTCATGCTGCTCGGCATGGGCATGCAGGCCGTCGTCCCGGCGACGCGGGTCATGGTGATCCTGGCGATCTTCGTCTATTCCCTCGGCGAGCACATCCAGCTCGGCATGCGGAACACCCTCTCCCTGCAGTATGCTAAAGAGGGGCGCGGCGGCACGGCGCTCGGAATGCAGAACGCCGTCCAGCAGATCGGGACGCTCGCCGGCTATCTCGTGATCATCGGCCTGTTTTTCTTCATCCACGGTTCCGCCGCGTCCTACCGCACGGTCTTCGCGGTCAGCGCGGTCATCGTCGCGATCGGCTTCCTGCTCTCGCTCCGCATGAAGGGCAACAGCGCGACCGACAGCACCAAACGGCGCTTCTATTTCCGGAAGAAATTCTCCAAATACTATATGCTGGAGGTCTTTTACGGCGCGCGGAAGCAGATTTTCTTCACCTTCGGGCCGTATGTGCTGGTCCTCTTCTACGGCGCGAGCGCCCTCGTGATCGGCATTCTCTTCGCCGTGTCTTCGATCTGCACTTTCTTCGCGGCGCCGCTCGTCGGCCGGATCATCGACCGTTTCGGCTACAAGATCGTGATGATCATGGACACGCTGATCCTCGTGATCGTCTGCTTCTTCTACGGCTTCGCGCATCATCTCTTCCCGATGCCCGTCGCCTTTGTGATCTGCTGCGTCAACTACATCCTGGATTCGGTGATCTCGCTTGCGTCCATCGCGTCCAATGTCTACGTGCAGGATCTTTCGGACAACCCGGACGAAGTGCGGGCGACCATTTCCACCGGTGTCTCCGTCAACCACCTGATCACGATCCTGATCGCGCTCTTCGGCGGCTGGATCTGGCAGACGCTCGGCATCGAGACCCTGTTCGTCCTTTCGGCGGTGCTCGGCTTATGCAACAGTGCCTACGCGGCGACGATCAAAACAAAAAAGATCGGGACGGCGTCCTGATCTTTTCAGTCTGTTTATGAGAGGATCTTCCGGATCGCGAAGAGCTTGAGCTTCTCCGGCAGTACGCCGTACAGAAGGAGCAGCGGGTTCCGGTTGACGTTCACCGTCCGGCGGGGATGCCGGGCTTTCAGGACCCGCGAGATGATGACGGCGATCTTTTCCGGCGGAACGCTCCGGGATTCCACCGCGTTCACGATCTTCCGGAAGCGCGCGGCGCCAAAAGAATACAGGCGGGTCTTCTCTGAGAAGCGTTCCAGTTTCTCCGTGGAGACCGGCAGCATGCCGGTATCGACGGCGCCGGGCCGCACGACGGTGACCGGGTGG
>CADBQM010000146.1 GCA_902796795.1 uncultured Eubacteriales bacterium | reverse complement strand
GGGGCAGCCGATGCCCCGTATCCGGATCGGGCACGGCCTCTATACGGCGAATCTGAAGACGGCGAAGGGAAAGGCACTCATCCGGGAACTGCTGGAAGCGAATGCCGTGCTGGAATTCCAGATCACGTCCAACGTCCGTCTCAACAACTTAAGCATGATGGAGAAGCATCCACTCCGGACGTATCTCGCCGCAGGCGTGCGCTGCGTGCAGGGCACGGATGGCGGCGCGCTTTACGGCACGGATTCCATCGATGAACAGCTGGCGCTTGAAAAAATGCTGGGACTCAGCCTCGAAGAACTGTGCCGGATGCGGGAATGCGAGGAAGCAGAGCGCCTGGCCGGGCTGAAGGACATGGAAGAAAAGCAGGCGGCATTCCGCCCGGACTGCGGGATCGAAGCATTTTACGAAAAGAAGATCGCGGCAGCGGCTTCGGAAGACTTCGCGGACCTGCCGGAAGACCGGCGGAAAAACGCGGCGGCGCTCCTCGCCGACCGCATCGAAGTCCTGCCGGAGGATCGGTATCCGATCGTGATCTGCGGCGGCAGCTTCAATAACGACACCCGTACGACAACGGTCCGGGAGAGCGGGCGGAAGCTCATTGACAGCCTGCTTTCGACCTGCGATCCGGAGAAGCATTTCTTCGTTGTCGGGCACAGGATCAGCGGATACGAACGTTATCTCATCGAACAGAATGCCGGCCGCTTTACGGTGTACGCGTTTGTGCCCGCCCTCCTTTCCGCGGCGGCGATCCGACGGGTCCGGGAGAGCGGCGTACGGGTACGCGTAGCGATCGAAGCGGAAGCCATGGGCGTTTATAAGAGCATTTCGTATGAGATCTTCAAGCGAAGGGAATCGACACTGATCGCCCTGGACGGCAACAGCGCCGGTGCAAACCTCATTCAGGAGGCGAAGAACGCCAAGTACAGATGCAGTATCTACGTCAGCCGCCGGTCGCGCGTTCTGAAGAGCAAGGCGGAATCGCTGGAGGGCTATGTGACGCTGATCGCGGAAGACGGGGCAGACAGGATCCTGATCCCCGGCACGTAACGGTATTTTCATTCAGAGGCGGAATGCGCCGCATGCCGTTGAACAATGGGAGTCCCTGGTGTATGATGGAAAGCTGAGAGCAGCCAAAAGCCCGGCAAGGCAGCTGCTTTAAGGAGGAGACCCGATATGGGAGAATACCGATATCTCACATTAAAAGAAAGACCGGAATTAAAAGATACTGCGGCGGCCTGGTTCCACGAAAAATGGGGCGTACCGGAGGAAGCGTATCTCGAATGCATGACAGCCTATCTGGAGAACGAAACGGAGAACGGCTGGTATCTGTGCATGCTGGGAGATCAGATCGTCGGCGGCCTGGGCGTCATCGATAACGATTTCCACGACAGAAAAGACCTGAGTCCCAACGTGTGCGCGGTATACACGGAAGAAGCCTGCCGCAGACAGGGTATCGCCGGCCGGCTGCTGGACCTCGCGGTAAGCGACATGAGGGCGAAGGGGATCTCCCCGCTTTATCTCGTGACCGACCATACCGGCTTCTATGAGCGCTACGGATGGGAATTTTACTGTATGGCGCAGGGGGACGGCGAACCCGAACCGACAAGGCTGTATATACACAGATAAGGAGCGGCCGGAAGGAGCATTCTTTATAACGGAGGGATCGGTATGTATAAATATGAGACACACTGCCATACGGCGCCGGTCAGTGCCTGCGCCAGGGCGACGGTCGAAGAGACCGTACGCTTTTACAAGGCGTTCGGCTATGACGGGATCTTTCTTACGAATCATTTCCTGGACGGAAACATCTGCCATGCAGTGCGGCAGCAGCCGTACGATGAGCAGCTGGATTTTTATTTTTCCGCTGTGGAAGAGGCAGAAGCCTGTGGAAAGAAGATCGGGCTCAAGGTGTTCCCAGGCGTAGAGCTTTCATATGGGGGAACGGATTTTCTGATCTACGGCCTTGATAAGGCCTGGTATCACGCGCATCCCGAGATCATGCAGATGGGAAAAAGGCAGGAGCTGGAGATGATGATGGCGGAGGGGGCGCTTGTGTCCCACGCGCATCCGTACCGGGAAGATTCCTATATTGACCACATCCGGCTCTATCCGCGCAGCGTTGAGGCAGTGGAGATCGTGAATTCCTGCCAGCCGCCGCTCGTGAATGAGATGGGAGCACACTACGCAGAGAAATACGGCCTCCTCGTGACGGCCGGTTCCGACAATCACCGGGCGGAGAAGATCTTCGACCAGCTCACAGAGAAGGGCCTGGAACCGGAGATCGCAGGCATGTGTGCGGAACGACCGGTCGATTCTGTCGAAGATTTTGTCCGGATGGTCCGGTCGAAAGAATTAAAGCCGTTCATTCAGAAAATATCCGGAGAATGGCGACTGCTGTAACTGCCATAAGCGGTCAGGCGCATCCATACCATTGCTGTTTACGGCTACCGGCAGCACGGGGGGATGCGCTTGTTTTTTATTTCGGAACATGTATAATGGACAGAAGTTAGCCAGAGCTAACCGCAGGCTGTTCATAAACACAAAAATATCCTGAGAGGCAGACAAAAATGAAGACCGTTATCTGGGGACTCCTGATCCCCTTTATCGGAACGGCAGCAGGCGCTGCCTGCGTATTTTTCCTGAAAAAGGACCTGAAGGCCGGCGTCCAGCGGGCGCTGACCGGGTTCGCCGCAGGCGTAATGGTGGCGGCATCGATCTGGAGCCTGATCGTTCCGGCCATCGAACAGTCGGCGGAGAAAGGGAGATGGGCTTTTCTTCCGGCTTTTATCGGTTTCTGGCTGGGCATCCTGTTCCTGCTGCTGCTGGACCATATCATCCCGCATCTGCACAGAAGCATCGATCACGCGGACCAGACGGAAGGACCGAAAGCGAAGCTGAACCGGACGATCATGATGGTACTGGCCGTGACACTGCACAATATCCCGGAGGGGATGGCCGTCGGCGTCGTCTATGCGGGGCTGATCGCCGGTTCCGGAAATATTACGGCCGGCGGCGCGCTGGCGCTGGCGCTCGGTATCGCGATCCAGAATTCAATATCGGCGTCGTATTCTTTGCCGTCGGATTCAGCCTGATGATGGCGCTGGACGTAGCGCTCGGGTAAACACCCGGAACCGCTTTGACGCCTGCCTGGTTTTCATGTAATATACGGATAAAGGAAGTATCTCCTGCCTGTATATACTGTGCGGCAGAAAGAAAAGAGCGTGTCATGAATCAGCAGAACCTGTCGCTTGCCGTCGATCTCTACGGCTGTCCGAACCGCTGCCTGCATTGCTGGCTCGGCCACATGCCGAACCGGCAGATGGAAGACGGTGCGGATGAATGGATCGTCCGGCAGTTCCGGTCTTATTTTGACCGAATCGAATTCTACAGCTGGCTCCGGGAGCCGGACTTCTGCCCGGATTACCGGGCGCGCTGGGAACGGGATAAGGAACTGTCCGTCAACGCGGTCCCGCAAAGATTCGAGCTTGCCAGCTTCTTCCGGCTCGCCCGGGATCCCGGATATGCCGGCTTCCTGAAAGAGCTCGGCGTTCCCGCCGTGCAGCTGACGTTCTTCGGCACGGAGGCGACGACGGACCGTTATGTAGGGCGGAAAGGCGCTTTCCGGGAATTGTTAAAAGCCACGGAAGTCCTGCTTGCGGAAGGGATCTGCCCGCGTTGGCAGTGCTTTATCAACGAAGAAAACAAAGACGAGATCGTACAGCTTCTGCACCTTTCCGAAGAACTGAAGCTTGCAGAACGCTGCGCGGCTTTCGGCGGGACATTCAAGTTTTTCGTCCACGAAGGCAGCTGCGAAGGAGAAAACCGGAAGCTGTATCCGATCCGGATCCAGAAAGACCATATCCCGGAAGAACTGATCCCGTATTACCTGGATCATCCGGAACTGAAAACAGAAAAAGAATTATGCGCCGCACTCCGTGGCAGCATGGAACATGAAGTCCCCCATAACGACGACGGGATCGTCCTGTATGTGGCGAATAACAATGACCTGTTCTTCAATTTCGCGCATATGCGCCCGGAATGGCGGATCGGGAACCTGAAGGAAGATCCCGTGGAGGAACTGGTGCGCCGCGCCGTCGAAGAAGACATACCGGCGCTTCAGAAGGCCCGCGGGATCACGCTCGGCGAACTGGTATGGCGGTACGGCGACCCGCTTTCCGAGCGGGTATTCTCCGAAGGGGACTACCGCATGTATCTTTTGAATACGTATCTGGAAAAGACACAGGGAGACGCGGTATGATCATCAACACCGGACAGCGGACAGACATTCCGGCCTTCTACGCGAAGTGGTTTTCGAACCGGCTGAAGGAAGGCGTCGTCTGCGTCCGCAATCCTTACGATCCGAAGCAGGTCAGCCGTTACCGGCTGGATCCGGCGGTCGTGGACGTGATCGGCTTCTGTACGAAAAATCCCGCGCCGATGTTCCCTTACATGGACCTTTTGAAGGATTACGGCCAGTACTGGTTCGTCACCCTCACCGGTTACGGGCGGGACATCGAGCCGAACGTACCGGACAAACATCGTCTGCTTACGGATTTCCGGCGGCTCTCCGAT
Organism: uncultured Eubacteriales bacterium; assembly: GCA_902796795.1. Lineage (GTDB taxonomy): Bacteria > Bacillota > Clostridia > Lachnospirales > Lachnospiraceae > UBA1267. The sequence goes on along the minus strand of CADBQM010000146.1, from coordinate 1,068 downwards.
ATCGTGGGCATTCACGCCGCCTCCTGGCGCTACGACCCGGTCTTTATTACGGAACGCTACACGGCGGAATACCATCTTCGGGCTTTTGAACAGATCGCTGCCGCGCTGGATGGTTATACGGAAACCGCGGTCATCAGCTTTATCGACCTGTATCCGAAGGTACGGCGGAATTTTCCGGAAGTGCGGGAGGTCACAAAAGAACAGCGTTTGATGCTCGGCAGGGCGTTCATCGAGATCGCCGCCAGCCATGGCATGACGGTCCGTCCCTGCGCGGAAGGGGATGAACTTGCTGCTTACGGTGCCGACTGCAGCGGCTGTATGAAGATCAGTGATTACGAAAAAGCCATCGGGAAGAAACTGAACGTGCCGAAAATGAAAGGTGCGCGGGCAGAATGCGCCTGCTACCTTTCCTGCGATATCGGCGCGTACAATACCTGTAAACATCTGTGCCGGTACTGCTATGCCAATGCGGAGCCGGAGAAAGTGCTTGCGGAGAGCCGCCGGCATGATCCGGATTCTCCCTTTCTGGTCGGCAATTATGAGGATGGCGACCGGATCCACGACGTGCCGCAGAAGTCCTGGATCGACGCGCAGGAAAGTTTTTTCCTCTGAAACGACAGTCCGGCTCTCCCGGCAGCGGGGCGGGCAGAAAGAAGACAGTATGAACCAGCTGGAGCGGCTGAATTATCTGGTCGAACAGTTTAAAGAAGATTCTGGACAGTACCGCGGCCTCGTGACGCCGGTAGACAGTGAAAGCAAGAAAAGGCTCCTGCGGTGACCCTGGACCGCCTCGCAGCGACCCGGATGCTCTTCGGACATCTGCCTGTCGCTGCATCTGTCCCGGCTGCGGATCCGCTGCTCTTAAACTGGCTGCCGCTTCCGCTCAGCTGGTGTACCCTGGACGTTGTATAATACCCGGAGATGCCGGGCATGACTTGAAATCAGGCACCGGGAGAGGTATATTGATGACAGTACCGCAGTCGTATTGCGGGCTGCGAAAAGGGAGCTTGAATCATGAAGCAGGAGTTTTTTTATCCGTCAAAGGATGGGCTGACACAGATCCATGCG
>CADBQM010000145.1 GCA_902796795.1 uncultured Eubacteriales bacterium | reverse complement strand
CAGTGTTCCCCGCAGTCTGTGGATTCATAGACGAGGGGAACTTTTCTTTTGTCGTTCCGGGAGAACATGAGCACATAACTGTCCTGGTTCACGGCGCTGAGTTCCGGATGGACATAAGAAGCGCCGTCCGGCAGCGTCCCGTCTTCCGCGATCTTAACGAGCCGCCATTCGCCCTCCGGATCGCCGTCTTCCTGCAGAAGAACGCCAGGCGTCGTCGGGAAGCCGTCCAGCTCCGCCAGCCGGCCGGGGAGCATCAGCGTCCCGTTTTCCAGCCGCACCGCATTCGTGTTCAGCTTGAAGGGCAGGGCACGGCGCCAGATGAGTTCGTAGTCGCCGGTCTCCTCATTCAGCCGGTACAGCCGGAGGGCATGCATATGGTCGGCAGAGACCATCTCATTGATAAAGAGATACAGGCGGTCGTTTGCGATGCAGTACACGGGCGGGCAGAAGAGGATCTGTCCGCTTTCGTCGGTGACGATCGTCTGTTTTTCGGACCAGCTTTTTCCGCCGTCAAAGGAGCGGCGTTCGATGATGGGCGTCACGCCCTGAAGCTCCAGGCGCTCGTTTTCATACCAGGAAGCATAGAGGACGCCATGGAAAGAGATGACCGCCGCTTCGTGAATGAAAGCATGGCCTTCTTCCGGATAAGAGAGGACGGTCTCCGTAAGGCCGGGATAACGCGGCAGCCTTTTAAGGCTCCCCGCGAGTCCTTCGGTCATCAGCTGGCGGACGTCCAGCTTCTCAAGGAGCGCACAGTCATTTTCATCAAAGTACGGCTGTTCGATGGACTGAAGCACCGGATCCCTGCCGTCCGTATGTGTTAAGACACTGACCGGCCTGCAGCGGAAACTGCCGTCTGACAGCAGGGCGCCCGCGAGGATGTCGTCTTCGGTGACCCGGGAAAGCAGGATCTCGCGCGCTTCCGTCTCGTGCCTTTTGAGGTCTTCGCCGTACGCGGCACCGCGACCGTGGTCGTGGACGACGTAGATCGCACCGTCCGCCGTCTGCTTCACGTCCGGATAGGAAACGTCATCCCGCGGATCCAGCAAGAATTTATAGGGAAAAGTCCGGCCGTCGTCTTCCGACAGCTGGAGCGTGAGGTTATTCCGCCCTTGAAATGCAAAGTGGTTGACGAGCAGCACGCGGCCGGAGCTAAGACGCCCGATATAGAAACGGGAATCCGGACCCGGGATGCCGCTGTCCGCGCCTTCCGTGAACGTATATCCGCCATCTTCGGAATATGCGATGCCGATCCCATAGAACGTGCGGACGTAGCAGGCAAGTTGTCCGTCCTCTTTTATGAGCAGCATATGCTCGTCAAAATGGCTGTCCGGCACATGGGCCGCCCCGCGTTTTACAAATGTTTTTCCCGCGTCGGAAGAAGCATAGACGAACGCCCCGTGCTCCGGATAATCCGGCAGCGGCCCGAGCGGCGCGCGGATGCCGGCTCTCCAGCAGGCGACCGGGAGAAGCCAGGTCCCGCTTTCATCGATGATGGGCTTATTCAGGAGGATGCCTTTGGCGATCGGCCGCGGTTCCCGGAACAGGAGCGTCTCCGCGTCCGGGTCCTCACAGACGGCCGCATAGAGCATATCCGTCGGGGAAAGGGTGTAGAAGAGCCACAGGCGTTTTCCGGGATCGATCCAGAGGGAAGCGTCAAAGCAGCGGTAACCGCGTTCGTAAACGACGGCTGCCGGGTCGGTGAAGCTTTTTCCGCCGTCGTCGGAATAACAGAGGATCACATAATTCCCGGTCTCCTCCGTATGGCCGCCGGAATAGAAGACCGTAAAGATCCGGCCTTTTTCCGTGACCTCCACGCCGGGGATGCCCTGCCAGAGACGGTTTTCAGGGGCAAATGAGCGGAGCGTATTTTTATCGGTGACCAGCATGGGACAGCCTCCTGTTTGTGAAAAATATCACAGCTTCTATGTTGAATATAGCAGGCTTCAAAAGCAGGCGCAAGCCGCTTTTTGCTTGAAAGGAAGCACACGTCCGTAGTATGATGGACGTGAAAGGAGGAGGCGCCGTGAAGGACGTACGCGAACGGACCTATATTGCCATCGACCTGAAGTCTTTCTATGCGTCTTCGGAGTGTATTTCGCGCGGGCGGGATCCCTTGACGACGCATCTTGTCGTCGCGGACGAGTCCCGCACGGAGAAGACGATCTGTCTCGCGGTCTCCCCTTCCTTGAAAGCCTACGGGATCCCCGGCCGGGCGCGGCTCTTTGAAGTGAACGAGCGGGTCCGCGCGGTGAATGCCGAACGCCGCATGAAGGCGCCGGGACACCGTTTTACCGGAAAGAGCGACGACGAAGAAGCGCTGGCACGCGATCCTTCGCTGGAGCTTTCCTTTATCGCCGCGGTGCCGCGGATGGGCCATTATATGCGGAAATCCACGAAGATCTATGAGATCTACCTCCGCTATGTGGCGCCCGAGGATATCCATGTTTACTCGATCGACGAGGTCTTTATCGACGCGACGGAGTACCTGAACACCTACGGCCTGACGCCGCACGATTTTGCCATGAAGCTGATCCGGGCGGTGCTTCAGGAGACCGGGATCACGGCGACCGCGGGGATCGGGACCAATCTTTATCTTGCCAAGATCGCCATGGACATCGTCGCGAAGCACATCCCGGCGGACGAGAACGGCGTCCGGATCGCGGAGCTTGACGCTATATCTTACCGGCGCTCTCTCTGGAACCATACGCCGCTCACCGATTTCTGGCGCGTGGGACGCGGAATCTCGGAACGTCTTCACCGGATGGGCCTGGATACCATGGGGGATATCGCACGCTGCTCCCTCACGGATGAAGAGCGCCTGTACCGGGAATTCGGCGTGAACGCGGAGCTCCTGATCGACCACGCCTGGGGCGAGGAACCCTGTACGATCGCCGAAGTCAAGGCATTCCGGCCGGAAAACAACAGTATCAACTCCGGCCAGGTATTGCCGGAACCCTACAGCGCGGAAAAGGCGCGGCTGGTCGTTTCGGAAATGACAGATGCGGTCAGCCTGGACCTCGTGGAAAAGGGGCTGGTGACAGACCAGCTGGTTCTGACCGTCGGCTATGATATTGAAAACCTGAAGAACAGGAACTTTAAAGGGGAGATCACCGACGATTTCTACGGAAGAAAAGCGCCCAAGATGGCGCACGGCTCGGTAAACCTCGGCGGCTATACTTCCTCCGCAAAGCGGATGATCGAAAAGATCCGCGAACTCTACGACCGGATCGTGGACCCCATGCTGACTATCCGCCGCATGTACGTCGTCGCGAATCACCTGAAAGACGAGACAGAAAAAGAACAGCTGAACGCGCCGCGCCAGCTCAGTCTTTTTGAAGATCCGGAAGAACAGGAAAAAAAGGACGAAAAAGCCCGGGAAGCGGAAGAAAAGGAAAAACGCCTGCAGCAGGCGATGATCCGGATGAAGAACAAGTACGGGAAGAACGCCGTGCTGAAAGGCATGAACCTGGAAAAAGGCGCGCGGGCGGCCGAGCGGAACAGGCAGGTCGGCGGACACAGGGAATAAAAGGAGCGGACGATGCCCAGGATACCGGAGGACCCGGAAGTTTTGTTAAAATACGGTGATATCATCGGCCTGGAACCGCCGGTGTCATTAAAGCATCCGAAGATGACCGGGCTGAAACGCGCGGCCCAGTTCAGTCCCTTCGCGGCGCTCACGGGCTACGAGGATGAGGTGAAGGAAGCCGCGCGGCTCACGGAGGACCGGACGGAACTTGTGGAGGACATGCGCCTGGAGATCGGGGAAAAGCTGCGCTTTCTTTCGGAGCATCTTTTCCTGCGGCCGGAGGTGACGGCGGTCTATTTCCGCCCGGACGCGCTGAAAGCGGGCGGCTCCTACGAAAGCAAAACGGGGATCGTAAAAAAAGCGGACGGCTATGCCGGAAAACTGGTCTTTACGGACGGTGGCGCGGTCCCGTTTCAGGATCTGATCTCGCTTGCCGGAGCGGTCTTCGACGGAATGGAAACAGGTGAAGGATACAGGGATCCGTAACACAGCGGCGAAAGCGCCGGAAAGGAAGTAATGATGGCAGAGCAGATGACGTACAGAAACTT
>CADBQM010000144.1 GCA_902796795.1 uncultured Eubacteriales bacterium | reverse complement strand
CGAGATCGCCATGCTGAAGCAGCATTATCTCTCCGACGTCTACTGGACGTATGTTTCCGGGTTCATGAAGCCGGGGGAGACAGCGGAGGAGACCGCCGTGCGGGAGGCGCGGGAGGAGCTGGGGCTGGACATTCAAAAGCTCGAATACGCCGGGACTTACTGGTTCGGGCTGCGGGAGCAGCTGATGCACGGCTTCATCGGGCATGTGAAAAAGCGCGATTTCATTTTGTCCTCCGAGGTGGACCGGGCGGAATGGGTGCCATATGAAGACGCGCCGGCCAGAATGTTTCCGAACCGGCCCGGAAACAGCCAGCATCCGATCTATGAACAGTACAGAAAACAAAAAGAAAACCGCTGACAGGAGGAATGAATGATGAGCAAAAAAATCATCGCAGTCAATGCCGGCCCCCGGATGGGCTGGAACACGGAAACCCTGATCACGGAAGCGTCCAGAGGCGCCGAATCCGCAGGGGCGGTCGTGGAACGCTATGACCTGTTCAGGCTTGAGAGATACACCGGCTGTGTCTCCTGCTTCGGCTGCAAGCGGGAGAGAAACAAAGGACGCTGCGTCTGCCGGGACGGGCTGACGCCGGTGCTGGACGCGATCCGGGAGTCGGACGGGCTGATCATCGGCTCGCCGAACTATCTTTCCGAGATGACGGCCTCCTTCCGGGCGCTCTATGAGCGGCTGATTTTCCAGAACCTGACCTATAACATGGAGACGCCCTGCTGCAATCCGCGCGCCGTTCCGGTGCTGCTGATCATGACCAGCAACGCGCCGGACACCATGTATCTGGACCTGCTGAAACGGTATCAGCAGACGCTGGACCGATTCGTCGGGCCGACGGAAGTCCTTGTCAGCGGCGACACGCTGCAGCTGAAGGATTACAGCAAGACCGACTGGCCGTGGAGCATGTTTGACCCGGAGAAAAAGAAAGCGCGCCATGAAAGCGTATTTCCGCGCGAGTGCCAAAAAGCCTTTGACCTGGGCGCGGCGCTTGCGCGCTGAGTGCGCGGCAGTAGGCACAGCCGCCTTTTCGCGTGAACCGGCAGAGCTTTTCTTTGCTTTTCATCCACCTGCATTCGCGATGGAGCTCTGCCCGGATCGCGCAGGATTCAATCAGGACGGGGGATCAGCCCATGAAAATCGATTATCTGGGGCACAGCGGCTTTCTGGTGGAAACGGAAAGCGTTCTGCTCCTTTTTGATTATTATTTCGGCGACCTGTCGCCGCTCGACCGGAAGCCGGCCGAAAAGCCGCTTTATGTGTTCGTGAGCCACGCGCACGGCGATCATTTCAATCCGAAGATCTTTTCCCTTGACAAAGGAACGCGGCCGGTTCGGTATATTCTTTCCTTTGACCTGAAGGGGAACCTCGCGGTAAGCGGGCGCGCGGATATCCTGTACGCGGAAGCCGGCGAGACATACGACGTTGACGGTCTCGGCAGCGTGCAGACGCTTCTGTCCACGGATGCGGGCGTCGCGTATCTGGTCACAACGCAGTCCGGGACAGTATTCCATGCCGGGGATCTGAACTGGTGGGACTGGCCCGGGGAAGACCCGGCATGGCTCGCGGAACAGAAGACGGTCTTTCAGCGCGAGATCGGGAAGCTCGCCGGGAAGCGGATCGACGCCGCCTTTGTCGTTCTGGACGACCGGCTGGATGTAAACTATGCGAAAGGCATGGCGTGGTTCCTGTCGGTCTGCCATCCCTCCTACGTGCTGCCGATGCACTTCCGGAAAGACCGAAGCGTGATCGAGCGCTTCAAGGCCTTGCCCAATGCGCTGCCCGCGGGGACGGAAATACTGGACACGACGAAAGAAACAAGCTGGAGGATCGAGGAGAGATCTGCCATGAAAAAACTGCTCATCGTGATCGACATGCAAAACGACTTCATCGACGGCGCGCTGGGAACGCCGGAGGCGGAGGCCGTCGTGGAGGCGGTGAAGGACAAGATCCGCGCCTATCCGCCGAAGGACGTCATCGCCACAATGGATACCCACGGACCGGACT
>CADBQM010000143.1 GCA_902796795.1 uncultured Eubacteriales bacterium | reverse complement strand
GTCGTCGCCAAATGGTAAGGCACTGGACTCTGACTCCAGCATTTCAAGGTTCGAATCCTTGCGGCGCTGTTTTTTTTATGCCCGAAAAGGACACAAACTCTTTGAAAGCTCTTCACAACTTAGACACAAGTATATTGTAAGATGAGCCTGTACTCGAAGAGAGTACAGTTTAACTCCCCTTTTCTTTGTGATGCGGCCGGCCGTAAAAAGCCGGCCGTTTCGCTTTCTCTGAAACGCCTGATAAAACGCACTCCGCTGCCGGAGTGCGTTTTTATAAGAACAGCCCGCGTTTTCTTTCGATCATCTCGTCCACGCTCTGAAGATACAGGAGCACGTCCTTGATATTGTCCGCCCGAGTGATCCTGCCGTCCTTCACCTGCTTGGAGGTCGCGCCGGCGCCGACCGCGGCGATCGGCTGCACTTCTTCCATGATCAGGACGTTGTAAAGCCCTTCTTTTCCCGGCTTCGCGTAGCCGACGTTTTCCTGGTTCCCGGCCATGTTCTTCTGCCGGTAGAGATAATAGGGGAACAGGCCGGCATCCTTCAGTTTCAGACGTGCCCGCTCCATCGCTTCGTCCGAGTTTTCCATCTGGTAGGCGCTGTAGCGTTCCATTTCCAGCCGCAGGCGCGAAGCGCGCTTCACGGCCAGCGAGTGCACGGTCACGTTTTCCGGGCCGAGATCCAGTACTTTTTCCAGCGTTTCATCGATGTCTGCTTCGCCCGGCAGTCCAGCGATCAGATCCATGTTGATATCGTCAAACCCCGCGTCCCTGGCCATCCGGAATGCCCGGTAAACGTCTTCCACGGTATGCCTGCGGCCGATGAGGTCCAGCGTTTCCTGCCGCATCGTCTGCGGATTCACGGAAATGCGGCTCACCGGAAATGCACGGAGGGTCTTCAGTTTCTCCATATCCAGGCTGTCCGGCCGGCCGGCTTCCACGGTCCACTCCTTCAAGTGACCAAGGTCGAAATGCCCGGTGATATACGAAAGAACGCGCGAAAGCTCCGCGGGCGAAAGCGTCGTCGGCGTACCGCCGCCGAAATAGATCGTATCGAGCGGACGGTCCCTGAAAGCTTCCGCTACGAAAGCAAGTTCCTGGAGCAGCGCTTCCACATAGGCGCCGGTCTGCTTTTTAAACCGGGCGACCGGGTAGGAAGAAAACGAACAGTACAGACAGATCGACGGACAGAACGGCACGCCGAGATAAAGACTGTAGCCGTTTTCGGAGAGCCGGCCGAGCACGCCGCGCTCCCGTACGGCAATATCATAAGAAAGCGCCGTTTTGCCTGGGCTGACCAATAGGTCGCCTTCCATATGCGCGCGGACGGCGGAAAGATCCTTTCCCTCTTCCAGCAGCTGCATCGCGATCTTGACCGGACGGATCCCGGTCAGCGTTCCCCAGGGAAGCGTATGCCCGGTGTCTTTTGCGAGCAGCCGGTAGACGGCCTGCTTCATCCGGGTCTTTTCGCCTTTTGCGTCCAGGAAAGCCGAGGGAATGTGTTCCTCCGTGACCGTCCCTTCCGAGACCAGGCGGACACAGCTCTCCTCCCCTTCTTTCTCCGCAAAAAACACAAAAAGAGCCCGCTCCCCATCTTCAGAGAGCGGCTCTTCGATCTTTGTGATCGGCGCGCCGGGGTAAAAGGCCATCAGCAGCCCGCGCAGATCGTATTCGTATTGTTCCCGGCTGAGATACAGCAGCATATCAGCCGGCAGTCCTCACGATATCGATCACGCCATGTACGGAAAGAAGACGCGTGATCAGCCCCTGCAGCTCTTCCACACTGCCGACGTCGAAGCTCATCTCGATCGTAGCGACGCCCTGCTTGTTCACGCGGGAACTGGCCGCAAGGATGTCGATATTGTTCTCCGTCAGCATCCGGGAGATATCCGCAAACAGGCCGATACGGTTATGGCAGAAGATCTGGATCTCGGTCGCGTAGCGGCCGTTCGTTCCGCTCTCTTCCGTTCCGGACCATTCCGCGGGCATCAGCCGCGCTTTTTCATGATCCGGCAGCGACAGGATGTTGGCGCAGTCCGTGCGGTGGATGGAGAGCCCCCGTCCGCGCGTCACATAGCCGACGATCTCGTCGCCCGGCACCGGGTTGCAGCAGCGGGAGAAACGGACGGAAAGATCGGACAGTCCGTTGACGGTGATCCCGTGGGCGTTCTTCCCGCTGGTCTTCCGGACTTTTCCGTTCTCCTCGATGCTCTTCAGAAGGTCTTCGTCCGTCATCTTTTCCCGGTTTTCTTTCCGGTACTCATCGAGCAGCTTATTGACGACCTGGCCTTCCTTGAGACCGCCGTGGCCGATCGAAGCCAGCAGGCTTTCCCAGTCCGGATGGCGGTACTTCTGCAGCGCGGCGTTCATATAGGCAGGCTTCATCAGGTCTGCCGAATTCAGGCCGTGCGCTTTAATATAAGCGGCGACGGCGTCTTTTCCGCGCGTGATATTGTCTTCACGGTTCTGGGTCTTGAACCATGCGTTGATCTTGCTCTTGGCCTGGCTGCTCTTGACCGTCTTCAGCCAGTCCATGCTCGGCCCCTTGGAATTCTGGGACGTCAGGATCTCGATCCGGTCTCCGTTCTGGACCACATATTCGATCGGGACCAGCGTCCCGTTGACCTTGGCGCCCACCATGCGGTTGCCGACCGCAGAATGGATCGCGTAAGCGAAGTCTACGGTATTGGAACCGGCCGGCAGTGTCTTCACCTCGCCGCGCGGGGTAAAGCAGTAAACGTAGCCGGAGAACAGGTCCAGGTCCTCCTTGATGAGGTCCGCGAATTCCCGGCTGTCCGAGGTCTGCCAGTCCATAATGGAACGCAGCCACAGGAGTTTGGCTTCTTCCTCGTTCTCCCCGGCCTTGACGGAGCCCTGCTCCTTGTACTTCCAGTGCGCAGCGATACCGTATTCCGCGGTACGGTGCATCTCAAAAGTCCGGATCTGGATCTCGAAAGGCGTGCCCGAAGGCCCCATGACCGTCGTATGCAGCGACTGGTAACGGTTGGGCTTGGGCATCGCGATATAGTCTTTGAAGCGGCCCGGCAGCGGCGTATACATCTCATGCACGACGCCGAGCGCCGAATAGCAGTCGATCACGTTGTCGACCAGGATGCGGATCGCAAAGATATCGTAGATCTGGTCGAGGTCCTTGTGCTGCTGGACCATCTTCTTATAGATGCTGAACAGATGCTTTGCGCGGCCGGAAAGCTCGGCTTTTACGCCTTCCTTCGGCAGGCGTTCACGGATCTCCTGGATCCTTTCCGCGATGAAGCGTTCCCGCTCCGTGCGGTTCAGGGCCAGCTGTTCCGTCAGCGAGCGGAAAACTTCCGGATGCAGGATCGCGAGCGAACGGTCGTCCAGCTCGATCTTGATCTTGGAGATACCGAGCCGGGACGCGACCGGGGAAAAGATCTCCATGGTCTCGCGCGCCTTGCGCTGGCGCGTCTCCGGCGACCAGAACTGGGCCGTGCGCATGTTGTGGAGCCGGTCCGCGAGCTTGACAAGGATCACACGGATATCGCGGGCCATCGCCATGAACATCTTGCGGAGGTTCTCCGCCTGGATCTCCGTGGCGTCCATGTTCCAGTCGGTCTGGGTCAGCTTGGTGACTCCGTCCACGAGGGCGGCGACGTCGTCGCCGAAGTTCCGCCGGAGGTCCTCGTAATTCATGACCGTGTCTTCCAGCACGTCATGCAGGAGCCCCGCGGCAATACTCTCCTTATCGAGCTCAAGCTCTGCCAGGATGAGCGCCACGTTCAGCGGATGGATGATATAGGGTTCGCCGGATTTGCGCTTCTGGTCCTTATGCGCTTCCACCGCGGCCTGGTAGGCCTTCTCGATCAGCGAAATGTCATCGGAGGGATGATAGCGGCGGATCGTGTCGGTCAGTTCACGGTACAGTTCTTCCGGCGTGGTAAAATCCGCCGGCTTGGAAAACTCCATTTCCGGCTCGATAAATTCTTCCAGCAGGCTCTCCGGTACTTCTTCGGAGACCGGTTTTTCCGGTATCCGGCTCTCATACGTTTCTGCCATTTTTCCCTCCTTTCTTTCCAGGATCAGCGCCTGATCCGCGCTTTTTGTAATGATGTAATTAAATAATTATACTCTTTATCTGCGGATCCTGCAAGCGGAATGACAGGTCAGCTGCAGGCTGCGCCGCCCCATGTATTCGTTGATGCCCGGCGTAAAGGTAAAGGCAAGGTCGATCGGATTCGGGCTGCCCTGCATCGCGCGCTGCAGCGCGTCTTCACCGAACTCGCTCCGGATCAGTGCGAGCGTCTCCTCCGCATGGTCGAACATGACCGCGTCCATCTTCACGCCGCTGCCGTCAGAGAGCGTCATCTTCAGGATATTCCGGTTCCTGCCGATGAGCCGCAGCGAATGGAGCGCAAAATGCGGCCGGGCAAACAGCGGCCGGCGGTTTCCCGTCCCGAAGGGCTGGAGCGCCTCCATTTCGTCGATCAGCGCTTCAGACACCATGGAGAGCGGCAGCCGGGCGTCGATCGAAACGACCGGGACCAGCTCCTGATCCGTCAGCCGGCAGTGCTCGTTCAGCCGTTTTCTCAGCAGCGGAAGGTCCTCTTCCCTGAGGGAGAGCCCCGCGGCCATCCGATGCCCGCCGAAACGCAGGAGCAGGTCCTTCTCCTCCAGCAGGGCGTCCATCATATGATAGCCTTCGATCGAACGGCCGGAGCCTTTCAGCCCGTCCTCCGCGTCGGTAAAGACAAAGGTCGGCCGGTAGGTCTTTTCCTTGATCTTTCCGGCGACGATCCCTACGACGCTCTCCGGGACGTGATGGATCCGGAGCAGCAGAACACGCTCATCTTCCGGCACCTCTTCCAGCAGCTGAAGCGCTTCCTGCAGCCCTTTTTCGGTCAGTTCCTGCCGTTTTGCGTTCAGCATACGGATCTCTTCCGCGATCCCGGCCGCCTCTTTTCTGTCTTCTGTCTGCAGGAGCCGGAAAGCCATGCGGACGTCGGAAAGCCTTCCGACCGCGTTGAAACAGGGTCCGATCACGAAGCCCACCGTATAGGTGTCGATACGGGAGCGTTCGATCCCGCAGGCGTCGATCAGCGCCTTCAGCCCGGTCTTTTCGGTCGCACGAAGCTTTTTTAAACCTTCCCGCACGAAGATCCGGTTCTCATCCTTCAGTTCCATTACGTCCGCAATGGTCGCGATGGCCAGATATTCGTAAAGATCCTCTTCCTTTTTCTTCGGGACCCCGAAGCGTTCGTACAGCGCCTGGATCAGCCGGAAAGCCACGCCGGCGCCGCAGAGCAGCTTGCAGGGATAGGGGCAGTCCGCCTGTTTCGGATCCAGGATCGCGTCCGCCTCCGGAAGCACATATTCCGGTCCGTTCTCCCCGTTTTCATAATGCACCTCATGATGGTCCGTGATGATCAGGGAGAGTCCTGCCGCCTTCGCGTGGGCCGCCGCTTCGAAAGCCGCGATCCCGTTATCGCAGGTGAGGATCAGGCTGCAGCCGTCGTGCTTTGCTTCGTCGACGATGCGCACGTTCATGCCGTAGCCTTCCGAAGCGCGGTTCGGCGTATAGAGTTCCGATCGGATCCCGCAGGCCGCAAGGCCTTCGTAAAGGATCTCCCCCGCAAAGATGCCGTCGTCGTCAAAATCGCTGACGATCGCGGCTTTCCCTCCCTCCTCCTTCAATCGGACGAGCAGGGCTACAGCTTTTTCCATGTCCTTCATGGCATAGGGAGAGGCAATATCCGCCATCGTCCCATAGAGGTATTTCCTGCCCTCTTCCACGGTCCGGATATCGCGGTTCACCAACAGCCTGGCCGTCAGCGGCGAGACCGAAAGCGCCCGGGAGAGCGCGTCAAAATCTTCTTTTTTCGCAAGTTCGATCCAGCGTTCCTTCATGATGTCGAATTGTAGCACAAAAAGCCCCGTAAATGCAATCGTCCGGCACCGCAGGCGGCACCGGACGATCGAATGATTTTGTATACTGCCCTGTTTTAAGCAGTGAACAGGATCCTAGCCCTTGACGGCACTGTCGAGCTGTCCGCCGACGATGTGCTTCTGCATCAGGAAATAGAATACCAGAATCGGTAGGACCATGACCAGGGCGCCCGCAAAGGAAAGCGGGACGTTCGGCACACGGCCGGAACCAAAGAGCTTTCTGACGTACATCAGGATCGTGAAGTTCTCCTGCTTGGTCAGCATGTACATCGGCATCAGGTAGTTATTCCAGCAGCCCGTCACGATACCGATGACACGGGTGATCGTGATCGCCTTCAGCTGCGGGAAGATGATGCGGAAGTACGTCCGGATAACGCCGGCGCCGTCGATCATCGCGGCTTCATCCAGGTCGATCGGGATCGACGAGGTGAAGGTCGTATAGAAGAACATGCCGCCCGTCATGCCGCCTCCCGCACCGAGAAGCGCCAGCCCGATCAGGTTGTTCGTCAGTTTCAGCTTGACCATGAGGCCGTAGGTACCGACGAGCAGTGCCACGCCGGGGATCATCATGACCAGGATGTTGAAGGAACGGATCATGGCGGAGAACCAGTTCTGCGAACGGGCCAGGCCATAACCGCCGATACTGGCAAGCGGGATCAGGAAGAGGATCTCAAATGCCGTATAGATGATCGTATTCAGGAAGCAACGCCAGATGATGCCGTCCGAGAAAAGTTCCTTATAGCTGGTAATATGCGGTTCCAGGGTCAGGGCCAGACGGGAAGTCAGGTCGCCTTTTTCACGGAACGATACGTTGACCAGCAGATAGATCGGAAAGAAATATACGATAACGATCAGCAGGCAGACCGCAAAAATAGCGATCTTGGCGCCGACGCTTCTTTTCTCTTTATTGATCATGCCTGCACCTCCCGTCTCCTTAAGAACGCATTGATCGGAAGCGCAAAGATCATGATCAGCACGAACAGGAAGATGCCGACCGCAGCCGAATATCCGGCACGCTCGTCATCGAAATACAGCAGCTGGATGTACTGAGACAGCGACGTTGTCTGCCTGTCCGGTCCGCCGTTCGTAAGACCGACGACCATTTCGTACAGTTTCAGACCGCCGATCAGGTTCGTGATGACTGCAGTGGTGATCGCGGGGATCAGCAGCGGCAGCTTGATCTTGGTGAAACGCTGCCATGCATTCGCGCCGTCGATCGCAGCTGCCTCGATGTAGGTCGAGGATACGCCCTGCAGGCCGGCCAGATAGATCAGCATGCAAAGGCCCATGTACTGCCAGCTGTTGACCAGGGTGATGATGATAACGCCGACC
>CADBQM010000142.1 GCA_902796795.1 uncultured Eubacteriales bacterium | reverse complement strand
TGTCTACTGCCCTGTCTGCATGCAGCTGCTTAAGGAGCCCCGGGTCATCGTGCCGCCGGATCCGGAGCGGAAGACCCGCTTCATCCCCGTCCTGGTCCTGCTCTTTTTCCTGCTGATCGCCGTCATACTGTTTCTGTTCGGGCGCTGCAATGAAAAAGCGCCGGCGGACGTTCCTTCTTCCGCTGCGGAAGAAGGTGTGCCTGCTACGTCGGACTTCCCGGAAAGAAGCAGTGAAGATACGGCGGACGCCGGATTCTCTGAATCCCCCTCCGAAGCAGATGAAACGCCTTCAGAACACGCTTCCGAAGAAGAAAGTGACGAGACCGATGACGGAGACGCTGAAACGCACGGCAGTACCGACAGCAGTTCTTCCGAAGCACCGGCCCCTTCCGATACTTCCGCCCCCGAAACGACTGCGCCTGTCCACACCCACGACTTCCGCCTGATCGACAGTAAAAGCCCGACCTGCACCGAAGCCGGGTTTGAAAAGTATCAGTGCAGCTGCGGCGAGACAAAGACGGTGGACCTGCCCGCTAAAGGGCACGACTGGGACGGCCCGACCTGTACCACGGCTGCGGTCTGCCGCGTCTGCGGTGCGGCCGGCGACGGCCCCTTAGGCCACGGTCCGGGCGTGTTCGGCGCGTTCGCTTACTGCGAGCGTTGCTCCAGAAGCTGCCTGTGGCGTCTGTACAGCTTCTATCAGCATGTGGCCATCATCACCCCCTACGGCATCGGAAACTACAAGGGATTTGAGCTCAGGGACGACGGGGAAACGGAAAGCTTCGTTACCGACTGGATGCCCGCCTCCGACGCGGTTCCCGCCGGCATTGAAGTCCTTCAAAAAGAACCGGACCCGGACGATAAAACACGTGTCCGTTATACGGTCAAGCTGCACATCTACCGCGGCCGCAGTAAAACGCCGGTGGCCACGATGGACCATTGGATCTCCTATGAAGACGATATCACGACCGGCCGCTTTGACGAGATCGCCGAATCCCAGAAATACGAACCGCAGCCGGCCCATACGGAGGTGCTGGACGCCTTCGGGACCCGGGTCGACTATCAAGGCAGCGTCACCTGGGGCTACGAAGAAAAGATCATCCTGGATCCCTGACGGGGCCCCGGAGCACAGAAGATATGACAAGACAAGAATACCTGGCCGAACTGCTGAACTACTATGATATCGAGCGCACGCTTTCACGCAAGGGAACAGACGTGCTGCTCTTACTGCGCCACAAGAGTCTGAACCGGTCGATCGTCGTGCGCAGTACCGCCCGGGACCTTCCGATCGCAGACTATCTGAAAACGATACGTTTCCCTTCCCTGTTGGAAGTCTATGATACCATGCACCTTTCCGACGGACTGGTAATCCTGGAAGAAGCGATGGCGGGAGAAACGCTGGCTGCCCGGATAACAAAAGAGGCCTTCCGTTTCCGGGAGGCCAAAGAGATCCTGATACAGGTAGCGGATGCCCTGACGGTCATCCATGACGCCGGCTACGTCCACCGGGACGTCAAGCCCGCCAATATCATGCTGCTGCAGGATGGCGGCGTGAAGCTTTTCGATTTCGACGCCTCCCGCCATGCCGTCGGCACCGACGATACGGTCCGCCTGGGGACCGCAGGCTTTGCAGCCCCCGAGCAGTATGTGGGCGCCAGCGACCGGCGGGCGGACGTCTTTGCGCTGGGCGTCCTTTTAAACGTCATGCTGACCGGGAAGCACCCCTCCGAAGCACTCCCGAAAGAAATGTGGGCCCGGCACATCGTCGAAAAGGCCACCGCCATCAATCCGGAAAAGCGCTTCGCCAGCGCGGAGGAATTTAAGAAAGCACTGTAATTACAATTACGGCCTTTTCTGACCGCAGCCGCAGGTCCCGACATAATTTGCGTTCACTCTTCCGCAGGCAGGACATTTCCATGTTCCCTGCTTCGGAGAAGCCTGCTGAGGCGAACGGCCGGAGGAAGAACCGATCGAACCGCCGGAAGCGGCAGCGCTGAGCCAGGATACCGAATCAGATGCTGAATCAGAAGAAGCGGTGTTGATCGGGGCATTCCGGATCGCTTCGACATCATCAGTGATAGACGCGATACAGCGCAGGAGGTAGAAACCGGTCGCGGCAAACAACACACCCCCGGCGATGATCGCAATACCGATCAATGCTCCGTCATATCTCCACATATAGATCCCGCCGATCAAACTGCCGAGCCCCAGAAGGATCAGCCAGACCCACGCACAGAAGGAAAGCCCTGCTGCATACTTATTATCAACCATAACTTATCTCCTTTCTTATTGCCCGGTTCTCTAAGACCAGGTGCTGTTTTTATTCAAGATGATAGAGAACTAAAGTAGCAATCAGGGAGCTGATGATAAGACATAAAAAGTGTTTACCAACAGCTTTTAATGATACATCCTATAACTAATTGCAACCCATGCGGTACCGATTGCACATATAACTATAAATACTCTCAGTAAAATGAATACTCCTTCTGGTGATGCTTTTGAGGGATTTTTACGCGCCGAAGCATCTTCTTTCTGCTTCAATAAAGGCCGTATCAAAGGAGTACATACGATTTGAAGTACGATCATGATCCCAAGAATCAACAATAGATTTGGAAGCGTTCCATCTAAAGCACGTACTTCATACCCATATAATCCCCTTGCATAATCTCCATATTTATCTGGTGACCCATAGGCATGACCTTCCAGCATACTTACACATAAGCCAAACATAATGGCATGCATAAATGTAAGACTGATTGATGTTATACATGCGGAAATACAAACAGCTCTAGCCATTCCGTGTTCTTCAGCATCTTCGTACCTCGCCAATATAAAGACAAGAATCACAAACATTTGAGACAAATATCCGCTTAACGTCACGAATATATCTATCTCGTTCGCCTTTATTATCGGCAATAAGGACATCAATTCCTGTACTGCCAAGAAAACGATTAGAGCAAAATACAATAAAGAAACAACCTTTATGATTGTTTTGTTAACTGACTTATATAGAGTAATAATGATAAAAACAGAAAAAACTACAGCAACGAGATTTGGCCACCAGAAAGAATGATGGAAAAGTCCTTGGAATAAACCAACCAAAGGATTGATCGCCACACCAATTACGACTGCCTCGGAGTGTTCTCTTGCAACAACAATCAATAATGCACCTATAAAAGTTAATGTGGCTGAATAATTGATAACATTTATTTCGCCGTAACGGGCAGCAGCAATGACTGGCAAAAGCCAGGAGACGCCTACTGAAAGGATCGCAAACACACCCAACAATATACGCCATTTTCGATCAAGGTTGTATCGTTTTTTTGTTTTCATAACAACTGCTGTTCATCCTCCATGCATAGTTTTATGGACATATAGCAATAAACAAATATCTTTTAAGAATTGGTTCTTTCCGATTTACAATAGAAAATGATCTGATTATGCAGCGTCCTCTTCTGGCTTTTTAATACTCATTCCAACCATCGTCAGAACACCCCCTCCAAGAAGAAGTGGAATCCCAATCAATAGGAAATCAATATTATCCATGGCATCTGCTTCATATGAAACATCTCGCCCCTCCCAAGTTCCAGTGCGTTTGTCTTTATACACTTTATGATATGAGCGGGTCTCGGTTCCCGTAACTTGGCACCCTTTGTAAAAAAATATGACCCCTGCAAAAATCATTACAGTACCCAGTAGCAGAAAAAGAGTCCTTTTCCACGTTCCATTCCTCTTCTTTTCCTGGCTTGTTTTTTCTGCTTTATCGTCCATAAATAATCCTTCCTTTATCTTGGTATTTGAAAAGATGGAATAAAATGCTATCTCGATTATAATGCTCTAAATAAGGAAAAACCAAAGCACACTGCTTTGGTTTTTCCTTATTTTATGCGGCTTTCAGCACTTTTTCCTATTGTTGTTTCTAAAACGATTTACAAGCGCGGGAAAACATGATATGACAAAATCGACCACAGGAAAAGGAGGTCTGTCATGTCCGATGACAAGCTGAATAAAAACACGGATGAACTGGAACAGGAGCTTCGGGAAGCCCCGTCTTTCGATGCCTTTGCCGCCGAAATGGATGAGCGTTTCCTGGCCGGTGAGGTCGGCCGCGATCTGTCCGCGCTGATCAAGAGCAGGAAGATCAAAAAGTCCGAACTGTTCGCGGCAGCCAATATTCATGAGAATTACGGCTACCAGCTGCTGAACGGGACCCGCTACCCCAGCCGGGAAGTGCTGCTGTCCATCTTCCTTTCCATGCAGATGAGCTATGAGGAAGTGAACCTCTTCCTGAGGACACACGGTTTTACCCCGCTCTACGTCCGAAGGAAATTCGACGCGGCAGTGATCTATTGCCTGATGCACGGTTTCAGCGCCATGAAATGCAATGAGCTTCTGTTTGAGGAAGGCCTGCCGCTGCTCACAAAAGAAAAATAAAAAACTGCCGCAGTGCATCCGGTCGCGCTGCGGCAGTTTTTATATCTGTTCAGATCTTTGGTGCCTTGTCGAGGACTTTCTGATACGGCATCAGCATGCCCTCGGTCATCTTTCCTTTCATCTTCTTCTGCAGTTTCTTATTCTTCATCAGCGCGCCCACGAGATACATGGCCGCGATCGTTCCCTTGCGCTTCTGCGGGAAATCATCATAAAAGCCGTTCTCTTTATAGAAACGGTGATCCTCCCGCATCAGTCCCTGCATCTGGTAGATCAGGTCCCGGAAGATCTTCCTTCCGCCAACGCCGTAGAAGTTCGCCGGCGGCTGGTAGTGATTGCAGACCGCGTAGGAAAGCTCCGCAGCCAGGCGGTCGATGGCTTCTTCCGGCGCTTTTTCGTCACAGGCGATCCCGGCCAGATAATTGCCGCCGACTTCCGCCCGCGCTTCGATCAGCACCCGCAGGTTCTCCTCCGCGGAAAGCTTCCCGTCGACCAGATAGCCGACCGGTTTGCCCATCGTCACCGTACGGTGGCCGTTGCAGAACTGACGGTCGTCATAAAGCTTGAAACGATAGCCCATGGAATGGTCCTGAATACGGAAGGCGTAGACGGTCGCGTCTGCATCCTGGATGCGTTCCCGGAGGAATGAATCAAAGCCGTCTTTGTAAATGCAGGTCCCGTCGGATGCGCAGTTAAAGCAGCCGAGGCAGCCGCCCTGAAAGGCGAAATCCCGCAGGTTCACGAGTTCCGCCGGGTAAGGGCATTCGGCGATAAAACGGTCGACCATCGCCTGCAGCTTCCGGTCCTCTTCGCCCATGTCCACCACGACGACGACCCGGGCCTTGTCTTTCTTTGCGTGCGGTTTTTTCGATGGACTGCAGAGAAACAGGTCTGCTTCTGTCCTTTCCTCTGCCGCCGTCTCCCCGGCCGCTCCTGTAGGGTCTTCCAGTCCATGCTTCATCATCCACAGCGTATGCCGGAAGAAATCCAGCGCCTGACGGCGGCCTTCTTCATGCAGCAGATCCTCCATGTCTGCCGAAAGTCCGCGGATGTACCGCAGCTGAAGGTCCGCCGCGTTGTCCGCGATATAGCGGTGCGCGGTGGTGTCGTAGAAGTGTTTGGACGTCGTGATCTGCGTCGCGTATTTTCCGCGAAGGTCCACACCGCTCTCCTTGATGAGCTCGATAAAGCGGTGGAGCTGCGAAGGCGCAAGAAAGGTGTAGACGGGATAGCAGAACAGGATCAGTTCTGCTGCCGCAAGCTCCTCCTCCGCCGCGGAAAAGTCTTTTTCAAAGGCGCGGATCTGCCTTCCGACGTTCAGCAGGGTGTATTCGTGCTCCGGGAAATGCTTTTCCAGGTAGTGCACGGTCTGTAAAGTGATGCTTTCGTCTCCCGCGGGAGAACCGTTGATGATCAGTATTCTCATATCGTTAATTTTATGACGAGCCGGCTCTCCTGTCAATCTGCCACAGGCCGGTCGACCTGCCGCCGGTCCTTTCCGGCCTTACAGAACGTAAAACAGGATCCCGAAGAACTGCAGCACACAGCCCGCCACCACGAAAATGTGGAAGACCGAATGCATGTAGCGCTTTTTCTTCCCGATCACATACAGCACGGCGCCGGCTGTAAAGGCGATGCCGCCGGCCAGGATCCAGAGGAAACCGCGAAGCGTCATGGCTTCAATGGTCGCCCGCACGCAGAAAATGATGCACCAGCCCATCAGCAGATAACAGAAGAACGACGGGACCTGGTATTTCTTCAGGTCGACCGCGTTCAGGGCAGCCGCCGTAAAGCAGGCGCCCCACTCGATCCCGAAAACCGTCCAGGCAAGCCCCGGATGCAGCGGCCGGACGGCGGAAAGCAGGATCGGCGTATAGGTCCCGGCGATCAGGAAATAGATGTCGCAGTGGTCGATCACCTGCATCACCTTTTTCCCGGTCCCGTGGTGCAGGCCGTGGTAAATGCTGGAAATGGTGAACATGACGACCATGGTGCCGCCGTAAACGGCGCTCCCGACGACGCCCCAGACGTTATGATGGGATGCCGCCATCACAACAGAAAGGACAAGGATCGCGGCAGCAAGCGCCCCGCCCGTGATGTGGGTCACCATATTGAAGATCTCTTCGCCCCTGGTATAATCCGGCAGCAGGCGCTCCCGGAGCGGTGTCCGCTTTTTCATCCGTCTGTACCTTCCTCCTGTTCTGCAGCCGCAGGGCTCATTGCTTCGTGCAAAAAGGCGCCCTGCTTACGCAGAGCGCCGCCACATAAGCTCCCCGATATTATATCTTGAGAGCTATATTATGTCAAGTAATGTTATGTATTAGATTGTACCCGCTGCTTTTGTGCTCTCCAACAGGACCGTCTTACTGCATCATCTGAAGCAGGGTGCCGAGCAGGTTGCTGCCGTCAAAGTTCGCAGCTTCCTCTTCCGCTCCATCCAGCTGCAGAAGCTCCGGCTCCTGCTGCTGTGCCTGCTGCTGCATACCGCCGCCGAACAGGTTCGTGAAAAGGCTGA
>CADBQM010000141.1 GCA_902796795.1 uncultured Eubacteriales bacterium | reverse complement strand
GGGACGCCGCGGGAGGTGTTCTCCCGGGTCCGTGAACTTGAAGACTATCGCCTGACGGTACCGGACGCGACCGCGCTTGCGGAAGCGCTCCGGGAGGAAGGCGTCCCGCTTCCCGCGGGTATTTTAAACAGCAGTGAACTGGTAGACGCCATATGCAGCTTGAACTGATCCACGCTTCCTACAGCTATGAACCGGAAAAACCGGACGCCCGTCTTGCGGTGTCCGACGTTTCGCTGACGCTGAATAAGGGCGAATTCGTCGGGCTGATCGGCCATACCGGTTCCGGAAAATCGACCCTGATCCAGTTTTTAAACGGGCTTCTGAAGCCGACTTCCGGCGATGTCCTTTTTGAGGGCAGGAGCATTCTCGAAAAAGGCTATCCTGTCAAGACGCTCCGGCAGCGGGTCGGCCTGGTCTTCCAGTATCCGGAATACCAGCTCTTCGAGGCAGAGGTCTTTAAAGACGTCTGCTTCGGTCCGAAGAACATGGGCCTTCCGAAGGAGGAGGTCGAAGCCCGCGCAAAGAAAGCCCTGGCGCTCGTCGGCCTCGGTCCGGATTATTACGAAAAATCGCCGTTCGAACTGTCGGGCGGGGAGAAGCGCCGTGCGGCCATCGCCGGGATCCTGGCGATGGAACCGGATTTCCTGATCCTCGACGAGCCCGCCGCCGGTCTGGATCCGGGCGGAAGGAACGCGATCTTAAGCGAAGTCTCCGAGCTGAACAAAAAGGAGGGCATGGGCGTCATCCTGGTCTCCCACAGTATGGAGGACGTGGCAAATTACGCCGACCGGCTCCTGGTGATGAGCGACGGGAAAGTCCTTTATGACGCGCCGCCGCGTGAAGTCTTCCGTCATTACCGGGAACTGGAGAAGATCGGCCTTTCCGCACCGCAGGTCACTTATATCGCGCACGCGCTCCGGGAGCGCGGTTTTATGGTATCGGAAGATATCATGACCGTCGCCGAAGCGAAGGAGGAGATCCTCCGTGTGCTGAAAATGAAAGAAGCCGGGCAGCCGCTGCCCGGAAATGAAGAGGATCCCGCATGATCCGTGATATTACTCTGGGCCAGTATTACGAAGCCGATTCGGTGCTCCACAAACTGGACCCGCGCGTTAAACTTGCCTTTACGGTCCTTTACATCGTCTCTCTTTACGTGGGGAAGGGCCTTTTTTGCTTTGCCTTTGCCGGCGCGTTCCTGGTCTTTGTGATCGCACTTTCCAAGGTCCCGGTCCGTTTCATGCTCCGCGGCCTCAGGAGCATCCTGTTCCTGCTGATCTTTTCCGCGATCCTCAACATGTTCATGACCGACGGCCGCATCCTCGCAGAGTGGTGGATCTTTAAGATCACCTGGGAGGGGATCCTGATGGCGCTCCAGATGATGATCCGCCTGGTCTTCCTCATCATGGGATCGTCACTGCTGACGCTGACCACGACGCCGAACGAGCTGACGGATGGCCTGGAGAAGGCCCTCGGCTTTTTAAAGATCTTCCATGTGCCGGTGCACGAGGTCGGTATGATGATGAGCATCGCGCTCCGTTTCATCCCGATCCTGATCGAGGAAGTCAACAAGATCATGAAAGCCCAGATGGCCCGCGGCGCGGACTTTGATACGGGCGGCCTGATCAAGAAGGCAAAGGCGATGCTGCCGATGCTGATCCCGCTCTTTATCTCCGCCTTCCGCCGGGCGGGAGACCTGGCGCTTGCCATGGAAGCCCGCTGCTACCACGGGGGCGACGGCCGCACCAAACTGCATCTGCTGAAGTATAAAAAGGCGGATCTGATCGCTTACCTTGTCCTGCTCGTCTATATGGCGGGGATGATCGTCCTCCGGATCTTTACGGGCAATGTCCCGCTGATCCCGGGTGTGTTTGCGTCCGTCACCGGCCCTGTGAAAGCGGAGGAGCGCGCATGAGGCGGATCCGGCTCTTTATCGCCTATGACGGCAGCGCTTACGTCGGCTGGCAGGCCCAGCCGAACGGCGTTTCAGTGGAAGAAGTGCTGACCGGTGCACTGAGGAAGCTGCTGAAAGAGGACGTGCTCCTGATCGGCGCGTCAAGGACCGATTCCGGTGTCCACGCGGACGGGAATATCGCGGTCTTTGATACGGAAAGCCGTATCCCGGGCGATAAATTCAAGTTTGCGCTGAATGAGTTCCTGCCGCGCGATATCGTGGTCCAGGAAAGCGATGAAGTACCGCTCACCTATCATCCGCGGAAGGTCAACGCCGAAAAGACCTACGAATACCGCATCCTGAACCGGAAGATCCCGCTCCCGAAGGAGCGGAATTACGCCTATTTTTACTATTATCCCCTGGACGTACAGAAAATGGACCGGGCCGCTAAGGTCCTCCTCGGCGAGCATGATTTTAAGAGCTTCTGCGCGCCGCGTACACAGATCGAGGATACGGTCCGCAGGATCTATGATATCTCGGTTGAAAAAGAAGGAGATATCATCACCCTCCGGGTCCGCGGGAACGGTTTCCTCTACCATATGGTGCGCATCATCGCGGGTACGCTCGTGAAGATCGGGGCAGGCCTTCTGTCGGAGGAAGAAATGATAAAGATCCTGGAAGCACGTGACCGCAGCGCCGCCGGACCGATGGCGCCGCCGGAAGGTCTTACGCTGAAGGAGATCAAAGAAGAAAAAAGTCTTCCGCCTTATGTGGAGGAAGAGAATCCACACTGGGGCTACCGCCTTTACCAGGACCGGACAGAAACGGAAAAAACGGCCTTTCTGATCCTGGATCACGTGGATGCAGCCGACT
This sequence comes from uncultured Eubacteriales bacterium, assembly GCA_902796795.1. GTDB lineage: Bacteria > Bacillota > Clostridia > Lachnospirales > Lachnospiraceae > UBA1267. Next base: position 1,209 of record CADBQM010000141.1, on the reverse strand, counting down.
ATGACCGGACGCTCCTGCGGCTCACCAAGACCCTTTCCCGGAACGGTGCGGTGTTTATCTATGTACTGGACCGGACGGGACGGCTCACGGCGGGAATGCGGGAAGATTATTTTACTTACCTGGATCCGGAGGAAGAGAGCAGTTTCCCGGAAAAAGGCCGCTGGTTCCTGACTTTTGACAAGCGGAAACTCACAGAAGATACGGAAGATCCTTTAGAAGAGGAAGAAGACGAAGCATGAAGCTCCTGATCATCCGGCACGGGGACCCGGATTACGCAAACGATACCCTGACGCCGCGCGGCTGGAAAGAAGCGGCGGCGCTGAAAGAACGGCTCGTAAAGCTCCCCATCCGCGACTTTTACGTTTCCCCGCTGGGCCGCGCCCAGGATACGGCGTCGCTGACGCTGAAGGCGCTCGGAAAGGAAGCGACGGTCCTTCCCTGGCTGGAGGAATTCTTCCGCGCCCGTGTAGAGCGGCCGGACCTGAACGGCGGAAAGAGCCACATGTGGGACTGGCTGCCGCAGGACTGGATGAAGGAAGAGATCTTCTTTGACAAGGACCGCTGGTACACCCATCCGTTCCATGCCGAAGGAAGGGCAAAGGAATACTATGACTGGGTCATCAGCGGCCTGGACGGACTGCTGGCTTCCTACGGTTATGTGCGGGACGGCAATCTGTACCGCTGCGAAAAGGGAAATGAGGATACGATCGCGCTGGTCTGCCATTACGGACTTACCTGCGTGCTGCTTTCCCATCTTTTGAACATTTCGCCGATGATCCTCTGGCATGCGGTATTTTCTTCTCCGACCGGGGTCACGACCGTTCAGACAGAAGAGCGCCGGCAGGGCATCGTTTCCTTCCGTGCCGTTGCGATCGGCGACGTTTCGCATCTTTACGCGGCAGGGATCACACCCAGTCTTTCCGGATTCTTCCGGGAGTACGCGGAGCCTGAAATACCGGGCAGTACCGACTGACAGAAGAAACCATGGAAAGCTTTACGATTGCCCTGACGAACGTCCTTGTGACGCTTTTTTATATCGTTCCCGGCTTCCTCCTCCGCAAAGCAAAAATGGTGACGGAGAAGGAACTGCCGACGGTCTCCGCGATCATGCTGTACGGCTGCACGCCGTTCCTGATCCTGACGCCGTTTCTGAAGATGGAATTCTCCTGGAGATTCATGGGGCAGATGGGGCTCTTTTTCCTCGCGACG
>CADBQM010000140.1 GCA_902796795.1 uncultured Eubacteriales bacterium | reverse complement strand
TCGACGATCAAAACGCCCGACGGACGCTGGCACCTGGTCGACCCGGACGGCTGCGACTATTTCTCGCTCGGGCCCTGCGGCATCCGTGAAGGCAACTTCGGGCGGATCGACAATTATGAAAAGTTCTGCGACTGGCTGCCGGAGGACGATCTCGCCTTTGCCGACTGCTTCCAGGCCGGCACCGGACAGCGCACCGCCTATATGCCGAAGTACACGTACAAAATGGTGGACTTCCCCCGCATCAACATGCGCCGCGTCTACGGCGACGCCTGGTACGAAAAATGGGAGGAGATGACGGCGAAGATCCTGATGAGTAACGGTATCAACTCACAGGGCAACTTCCCGAACCTGCACGTGAACGACGGCAAGAGCATCATCCCCTACGTGCGCGAGATCCGCGGCTTCCCGGTCACGGAAACCCTGATCTTCCGCGACTTCCCGGACGTGCTCTCCCCCGAATATCATGAGAACGCCGAAAAATACGCGGCAACGCTGGAAGAGTGGAAGGACGATCCCTGGCTGATCGGCTACTTCCTCCGGAACGAGCCGGAATTCAACTTCGTCAAGGACCTGCTGATCGCGGACGAAGTCCTGCACAATCCGGCCAGGACCTACTGCCGTGTCGGCCTGATCCAATTCCTGCGCGGACGCTACAGCAGCGTGGAAAAACTGAACGAGGCCTGGGGAACCGAGTTCAAGGCGTTCGAAGACCTGGAGCAGCCGATCGACTTCTGCTCGACGGTCTATCCGAAGTCCGAGCCCGACATCCACGAGTTCTCCGTCTACCTGATGAAGGAATACATCCGCGTGCCGGCCGAAGCCTGCAGGAGGATCGACAAAAATCACCTGAACCTCGGCCTTCGCTGGTCCGAAGCCGACAACGACGTCATGATGGCCGGTTGGGAATACTTTGACGTGTTCTCGGTCAACTGCTACTACTTCGATCCGACGCCGGCGATCGAATTCCCGATCAAACACGGCGTGGACCTGCCGATCATGATCGGCGAGTATCACTGCGGCGCGCTGGACCGCGGCCTCACCGCCACGGGACTGAAGGGCGTCAAGAACCAGTACGAGCGCGGCGTCATGTGGCGCTACTTCGTAGAGAAGGTGGCCGCGCATCCCTACGGCATTGGCGCGCACTGGTTCCAGTACAACGACCAGTTCTGCCTGGGCCGGATGGACGGCGAGAACTACCAGATCGGCATGGTGGACGTCTGCATGCGGCCGCACAAAGAGCTCCTGGAAGCCGCCTACGAGACCAATAAGGTGCTTTACAAGGTCAAGAACGGCGAACAGGCACCGTACGACCGCTATCCGGACACGATGCCGATGATCGGGTACTAAAACACCGCCCGCCGCTGAATGCGCGGAAGACGGCGATGAATGAAAAGGCCGGCAGCCCACGGGCTGCCGGTCATTCTATTGCCGGTCTATTTGCGGTTTCGCTGCGATTCTTACGATGCCTTATCCGGCACCGTTTTTAATCGGTTCCGCTTTCGTAATTATACACATCGCGTCCAAGTTCCTGTGTCCCGGCTTCATCCGCATAATAGACGGTAAGGCGGATGCGGCCGGAACTGTCGTACGAGGAGCGGGCGAGCCGGTAGGGTTTTGACGGCGCAAAATTGTGCCGCAGAATCTCGCGGCCTTCGGCGTCGTATTCGTAGGTCTCGTCGTTCTTAACCTGTCCGCCGTAGGTATAGCGGTAGGCCGTCATCCGGCCGGAAGCATCGTATGTATACTCCTGCAGGCCGCCGTCTTCACCATCCGTCGTGCCGGACCGGATGGCGGTCCGGTTTCCTGCATCGTCATAACCGAACTCGTCCACGTGGACGCTGCCGTCATCGCTGTGTACCTCCGAACGGACGAGCTGGCCTTTTTCGTTGTACATTTTGAGCGTCTCACTGAACGAATAAGTGTCGCTCTGGCTGGTGACCGAGCGGGTCTCGCGGCCCGCATCGTCATACTCATAGCTGATCTTGAACGCCGCAGCCGTGTCGCCTTCTGCAAGCGGGCTCAGGGACCAGGTGCGTAAAAAGTGCGCGGCCGTTCCCGTCATATTCGTACAGCTGGAAACCGATCGAGCGTCCGCCCTGCCAGCTGCCCTTGAAGAAAAGTTCCCCATTCGCATCGTAGGCGAAGACGGTCTCGCTCGTGACCGTCCCGACCCCGTCGAGGATCTTCTCATGAAGGACGTTCCCGGCCCCGTCATATTCCTTTATACAGGTGCCGTACGGAGAACCGTCGCTGTACGACGTTTTCGTCTCCCGGAGGGCGATCTTTGAAACGATCAGTTCCTCCGGGCGGACGTCTGCGGCGGCGAGCTTTTCGTAATCGATAAAGCTCGTCAGATATTCGTAGACGTAAGTGTAGGGACCTTCCTCGTCGGTAAGGATGCCCCGGTACCCTTCCGGTCTGATCTCCGCTTTTGGATCCGGGACGTACGCGCGGTCGGCTTCCGACGCTTCAAAGGGTCCCTCGGAAAGCTTGTTCCCGTTCCCGTCAAAGACCTCCGCGGCCGCGGGCGTACCGTCCGCACCGTAGCTGAATCTGGTGGACTTCAGGAGTTTCTTATCCCCGTTATACTCCTCGAGCAGGGTCCGCTGCCCCTCTGTATCGTAACGTTCCAGCGTAACGAGCAGGCCGTGATCATAGAGCTTGCGGCTCCCGAGGCTCCCGTCTTCCCGGTAGCCGAACTTAAGCTCCGTGCTCCGGTAGCCGCCTTCCTGCAGGGGCACTTCTTCCTTGATAGTCAATAAGAGGCCTTTTGCGTTGTAGTGGAAGAGCTTTATCGCCGCCGTGCCCTCCTGCATCCAGGCATGATCGACCGTCCACGCGCCTGTCAGTTTGCCTTCGCTGCCGTAGCGGTCGTACTCATACGTAGTGGTCTCTTCAACAACATCTTTACCGTCGACCTTGCGGACCTTCATCCGCGCCGTGACCGTATCGCCCTCCTGCAGAAAGGCTTCCTGCAATGCCGCGCGGACGTCCACGTCGCCGGTCAGCTTCAGGGCTTCGTTCAACTGAAGGATCGTGAGGAGCGAGAGCCCCTGCGCATGATAATCCTCGAGGGCTTTCTTTGCATAAGCGCTGGCTTCATCCGCCGTGTAAGACGTATCCGCAGGCTCGACCGTTTCCCAGTCTTCATGCGTGTCTGCGGGATCTTCCGTTGCTGCCGCGCCGCCATCACTGCTCCCGCTCATTTCCGTACTGTCGTCGTTTACGGGTCCGGAAGACTGCGCCATGCTTCTGTCTGTGCCATCCGCTGCCCCGCAGCCCACAAGAGAAAGCAGCAGCGCAAGGATGAGCAGCAGAGAGAGCAGGCGGGAATATGCCCGCCCTCTCCTGCAGAGATCTAATGATTTCTTTGTGTATTTTTCCGGCATCATGAATCAGTAAAGCCTTTTAAATATGTACTTCTGCAATACTTCTCTTCTATATATTTTGATATATTTTCCGGCGCCCGGTGGCGGCGGAAGGTTTTCCACAGCCCCGTTTAGATGTTGTTCGCAGCGGCGTAGCCGTCCGCGACTGCCTTCAGGATGTTGGCAGCGCCGAGCGCGTCGCCGATCGTGATGACGTTTTCACAGCCTGCGAATTCTTTCGCGAGCGCGTCCACCGGCCGGAAGCCGAGGGCGTTCACAACAGTGTCTGCCGGGATATCGCAGACATTCCCGTCCTTATCGCAGACGGTGACGCCGTCCTTGCGGATCTCGGTCACGCGGGTCTCAGTGAGGACCGGCGTACTGCGGGAGGCAAAT
>CADBQM010000139.1 GCA_902796795.1 uncultured Eubacteriales bacterium | reverse complement strand
GCCGGCGCTTGTTTTTGGGCGCCGGCTGTGTTAAAATCAATGCGCCTGAAAGGGCAAATAAATCGAAAGGAAAAACTGTGATGAGCGACGACAGTCGGGGGCGAAGTAGACAGGAGAACAGCGACTTAATACCGGACCCGGCCGTCTCAAGTGAAAGCCGGTGTCCTTTCTGAACGCTGTTCCGCTCCGAGAAAAAAGAAGGAGGCGGAATATGGAAGAAAACGAGAGAGAACTTACTGAGATCGAACAGGAGATCATTCAGCATATCCGTGCGGATTATACCAAAGCGGAGCTGAAGGATGCCCTGGACAACTACCATGACGCGGATATCGCGCAGGTGCTGTCCGCGCTCGATTCCGAAGAAAGAAGAAAACTGTACCGCACGCTTGGCGTACAGCGGATGTCCGATATCTTTTCCTACCTGGACGACGTGGAAGACTTCTTCCATGAGATGGGCCTGGAAAAATCGGCGGACATTCTGGAAGAGATGGACGCCGACGACGCGGTGGACGTGCTGGAGACGCTGCCCGAAGAATACCGGGAACAGCTGATCAAGCGCATGGACGAAGAGGCCAAGGAAGACATCAAGCTGATCGCTTCCTACGACGATGATGAAGTCGGCAGCCTCATGACCACGAATATGATCGAGATCGTCCACGGGGCGAACACGCGGGAAGCGATGAAAGAGCTGATCCGCCAGTCCGAGGACAACGACAATATCTCGACCCTTTATTTTGTCAATCCGGACGGTACCTTTTACGGCGCCATGGATCTGCCGGACCTGATCCGCGCCCGCAAGGACTCGAACCTGGATGACTTTATTACGACTTCCTATCCGACGGTCAGCGCCCGGGCGAAGATCTCCGACGAGATCGAGCGCCTGCGTTCCTACTCTGAGGATTCGATCCCGGTACTGGACGACCAGGAACACCTGATCGGCGCGATCACCGCTTTCGACGTGGTCGAGGCGGTCGACGACGAGATGGGCGAAGACTACGCGAAGTTCGCAGGTCTGACCGCAGAGGAGGACTTGAATGAAGGCCTCTTCGCGAGCCTGAAGAAACGCCTGCCCTGGCTGCTGGCGCTCCTGGTGCTCGGCCTCCTGGTCTCTTCGGTCGTCGGTGTTTTTGAAGCGGTGGTGCGGGAGATCGCCCTCATCGTCTGCTTCCAGTCCCTGATCCTGGATATGGCCGGCAACGTCGGGACCCAGTCCCTTGCGGTGACGATCCGCGTGCTCGTGGATGAAACGCTGACCGGCCGGCAGAAAGCAGCCTTTGTATTCAAGGAAGGACGGGTCGGCTTTACCAACGGCCTGATCCTGGGCACGGGCTCCTTTGCCCTGATCGGCCTCTATATCATGCTGGCAAAAGGCTATCCCGCCGGCTACAGCTTTACGATCTCCGCCTGTGTGGGCCTGGCCCTCTTCGCGGCGATGGTGATCTCGAGCCTGACCGGCACGCTGATCCCGATGTTCTTCCATAAACTGAAGGTGGATCCCGCGGCGGCTTCCGGCCCGCTGATCACGACGATCAACGACCTGGTCGCGGTTGTGACCTACTACGGCCTGGCCTGGGGACTCCTGATCAACGTCATGCATATCACGCACTGAGCGGAGAACAGATTGAAACGTTTCGGAAGAAAAATGAAAAGCATTGAAGCGCTGCTCCTTGCGGCGCTTCTTTTGCTGCTTCCGCTCTTACCTTTCCGCGCCGCGGCTTCTTTTGTGACGCCGGGCGAGGTCGAAGCGGTCGTGGATTCGATCCCCGCCGGCTGGCCGGAAGCCCCGCTGATCTCGGCGGAGGCCGCGATCCTGATCGACGCTTCCTCGGAGGAGATCCTCTATGCGCGGAACGCGACGAAGCCGATGTATCCCGCGAGTACCACGAAGCTCATGACCGCGCTGCTCACGATCGAGAACAGTTCCTTAAAGGATATCGTCGATTTCCCCTTTGCCGCCACGAACATCCCGGCAGGCTCCAGCCACATCGGCATGCGCCGCGGTGAGCAGATGGTACTGAACGAGTGCCTGTACGGGCTGCTGCTGCCTTCCGCGAACGAAGTGGCGAACGCGCTGGCGCTCCACGTTTCCGGCGATATCGACGCCTTCGTCTCCCTGATGAACGTCCGCGCGAACCAGCTGGGCATGGTCAACACCTTCTTCATGAACCCGAACGGGCTGCATGAGGAGGGACATTATACCTGCGCCTATGACCTCGCGCTCCTGATGAAGGCCTGCGCCGAGAACAGTATTTTTACGGAGATCTCCGGCACGCAGAGCTACGTCCATCACGCGGACGAGCTGCTGCCGAAGGACATCCCGATGACGAACACGCACCTGATGCTGCGTTCCTCCTCGGAATTCTACAACCGCGACGTGATCTGCGGGAAGACCGGGCATACGGAAGAATCCGGCTACAACCTGGTCACCTGCGCGGAGAAGGACGGCGTCCGCCTGGTGGCGGTGGTGCTCGGCTGCAAGAGCGGGGACCAGTACGTCTCCACCCAGTCGCTGCTCGATTACGGCTTCAACTATTTCCGCCCGGTGCTGCCCGCGGAACTGGACAGCTCGCTCAGCATGGAAAACGTCTTTACTTCTTCGCCGCTTTCCCTGCCTGTACCGGAAGGCGCGCTGGTCTCCATTGGCCGGTCCGATACCGTCCTGGTCCCCGCCAACGTGGAATTTGAGGACCTGGAGAAGAGCATCGAGCGGGAAGGCGACCAGATCCGCATCACTTATTCCTACCAGGGCTATCCGCTCGGAAACGCGGTCCTGACCGTCGGCGCGGCAGCAGAGAGCGATCCTGTCTTTGAAGAAAAGGACGTCGAACCGCTGAAGCACGCCGATACCGCCCAGCTCGCCGTGATCGACGGCTGGCTCGTCGTGACCGCCGCCGGGCTCATCCTCATCCTGATCTTCTTCATCATGCTCCTCGCGTCCTGGACCCTGCCCAAGAAGAAGATCCGCCACTGATCCCCCGGAAGACCGATTTTTGACCTGAAAAGGAGGACACAAAAAGTTCACAGGAATAATTAGCACTCACCACTTGACAGTGCTAACAATCGGTGCTATGATGGGCGCAGATCGAGAGAGGAACGGCAGAAAGAAAGCGGCCGGCTCCCCTCCGGATCCTCTAAAATGAATACGAACGCTCTGGCGTCCTGAAATATGAAAGGAGATTTGAGCCATGTTATTACCGAGTATTTTTGGAAACGATCTTTTTGACGGATTCTTCAACTTCCCGTTCCCGGAGGAGAGAAACGGCCACAGGGCAGAAAACCGGATCTTCGGGCCGCAGGGCCACAACCTGATGAAGACCGACGTTCAGGAAAACGATGAGGCATTCATCGTCGAGATCGATCTGCCGGGCTTTAAGAAAGAAGACGTAAAGGTAGCACTGGAGAACGGTTACCTGACCGTATCCGCTTCCAGAGAAGACAAGCAGGATGAAAAGAAAGACGGCCACTACATCCGTAAGGAACGTTACGTCGGTTCCTGCCAGCGGAGCTTCTATGTCGGCGACGAAGTCGAAGAAGGCGATATCAAGGCAGAGTTTAATGAAGGCGTCCTGAAGCTGAACATCGCGAAGAAGGAAGCGAAG
>CADBQM010000138.1 GCA_902796795.1 uncultured Eubacteriales bacterium | reverse complement strand
GATCTTCTCTTCGAATTCAGGCAGCTGGTCCGGGATATCGTCCGCGGGACGGTGGGTGATGATCTCTACCGTTTCGCCTTCCGGCGCGCGCTCGCGGGCCTTCTCCAGCGCTTTTGCCTGGAGCTCTCTGTTGAACGGCTTGATGGTCTCGCCAAAGCCGCCGAGCAGGATCTTTTCGGTCTCCTTGGTCATCATCTTATAGCGCTCGCCCTGCAGCACGTTCAGCACCGCCTGGGTACCGACGATCTGCGAAGACGGCGTAACGAGCGGCGGCTCGCCGAGGTCCTTGCGGACGCGCGGGATCTCTTCGAGCACTTCGTAGTACTTGTCTTCCGCATGCGCGTCCTTCAGCTGCGAAACGAGGTTCGACAGCATGCCGCCGGGCACCTGGTACAGCAGGGTCTTGATGTTGACGCCCATGACCTTCGGGTTCAGCAGGCCGGACTTCAGGCAGTCTTCCTGGATCGGACGGAAGTAATCCGCGATCTCAGCCAGCAGGTTCAGGTCGAGGCCGGTATCATACGGCGTGCCTTCGAAGGTCTTGACCATGACTTCGGTCGCGGGCTGGGAAGTCCCGAGCGCGAAGGGCGAGATCGCCGTATCGATGATATCAGCGCCCGCTTCCACGGCTTTTAAGCAGGTCATGGAGGCCACGCCGGAGGTGTAATGCGTGTGGATCTCGATCGGGAGCTCCGTGCCTTCCTTGAGCGCGCGCACCAGGCGGTCCGCTTCGTAAGGAAGCAGCAGGCCGGCCATATCCTTGATGCACAGGGAATCCGCGCCCATGTCCTCGATCCGCTTCGCGGTCTCTTTCCAGTAGTCCAGCGTATAAGCGTCGCCGAGCGTATAGGAAAGCGCGATCTGTGCTTCGCATTTGCCGTTCTCTGCCTTCGCGGCTTCCACTGCGGTCTTCAGGTTCCTAAGGTCGTTGAAGCAGTCGAAGATACGGATGATGTCGATACCGTTCGCCACGGATTTCTCTACAAAGAATTTGACGACGTCGTCCGAATAGTGATTGTAGCCTAAGATATTCTGGCCGCGGAACAGCATCTGAAGCTTGGTGTTCTTGAAGCCATCGCGGAGTTTCCGTAAGCGGACCCACGGATCCTCTTTCAGGAAGCGCAGGCAGGCGTCAAAGGTCGCGCCGCCCCAGCACTCTACCGCATGATAGCCCACCTTGTCCATTTTAGGGACGATGGGCAGCATCTGCTCCGTGGTCATCCTTGTCGCGATCAGCGACTGATGTGCGTCACGAAGCACCGTTTCTGTAATCTTGACAGGTCTTTTCCTGATCTCTTCCATTGGTTCTCTCCCTTATATCCGAAATTATTTCACACCAAAGATCGCCATGAAGGTACCCGCAGCGACTGCCGTACCGATGACGCCGGCCACGTTCGGGCCCATCGCGTGCATCAGCAGGAAGTTCGTGGGATCTGCCTGCGCGCCCACCTTCTGGGAAACACGGGCAGCCATCGGGACTGCGGAAACACCGGCCGAGCCGATCAGCGGATTGACCTTGCCCTTTGTCAGCTTGCACATCAGCTTTCCGAACAGCACGCCTGCGGCGGTACCGAAAGCGAAAGCGATCAGGCCGAGCGCCACGATCTTCAGGGTATCCAGCTTTAAGAAAGCTTCCGCGCTCGTCGTTGCGCCGACGGAGGTACCCAGAATGATGACGACGATATACATCAGCGCGTTGGAGGCCGTCTCTGTCAGCTGACGCACCACGCCGCTCTCACGGAAGAGGTTGCCGAGCATGAGCATACCGACAAGCGGTGCCGTCGTCGGAAGCAGCAGGCAGACAACGATCGTCACGATGATGGGGAACAGGATACGCTCCAGCTTGGACACCGGACGCAGCTGCTCCATTTTGATCTTCCGCTCCTTTTCCGTTGTGAGGAGCTTCATGATCGGAGGCTGGATGATCGGCACCAGCGACATATAGGAATAAGCCGCCACGGCGATGGGTCCCATGTACTCTGTCTGCCCCAGCTTTGAGCAAAGGAAGATGGAGGTCGGGCCGTCCGCGCCGCCGATGATGGAGATCGCGGCCGCAGCCTTATCGTTGAAGCCCATCAGGATCGCTATGAAGTAGGCGACGTAAATGCCGAACTGGGCTGCCGCGCCGAGGAGGAAGCTCTTCGGGTTCGCGATCAGCGGACCAAAGTCCGTCATCGCGCCGACGCCCATGAAGATGATGGAAGGCAGAATGCTCCATTCATCGAGCAGGTAGAAATAATGCAGAAGACCGCCGGCTTCGCCGTTTTCCGGCGCGGCCATGATCTGCGGATAGATATTGACGAGCAGCATACCGAAGGAGATCGGCACGAGCAGCAGCGGTTCATATTCTTTGGCAATGGCCAGATACAGGAATACGAGCGCTACCGCGATCATCAGATAATTGCCCCAGGTCAGGTTGAAAAACGCTGTCTGATGGAGCAGATTACTGAGTGTGTTAACCACGTAATCCATATACAACTCCTTTATTTAAGGTCACAGATGCGTTTTTCTTCTCAGTTCAGTGTTGCAAGCAGTGCGCCCGGATCCACGGAAGCGCCTTCGTT
>CADBQM010000137.1 GCA_902796795.1 uncultured Eubacteriales bacterium | reverse complement strand
TCCACCTCGTTGTAGCATTCGTTCAGGACCTCCGCTTCCCAGGAAGCAAAGGTAGGCATGTTGGAGTTGGAGCTGCCGCAGGCAACGAGCTCGATCGAGGGATCGATCGACTTCATCGCGCGACCGGTCTCGCTTGCCAGGCGTCCGTATTCATAGGCGGTCTTGTGGCCGGTCTGCCAGGGGCCGTCCATCTCATTGCCGAGGCACCACCGTTTAATGTTGTGCGGGGCCTTGTGGCCGTTTGCGGCGCGCAGGTCGCTGTAGTAGGTGCCTTTTTCGATGTTGCAGTAATCGACGATGTTCAGCGCCTCCGGGATCCCGCGGGTACCCAGGTTCACCGCCATCAGGACTTCGGTGTCCGCGAGGCGTGCCCAGTCCACAAATTCATCGAGACCGAACTCGTTCGTCTCCACGACGTGCCAGGCGAGCTCCATGCGCTTTTTCCGGTTTTCCTTCGGGCCGATGCCGTCTTCCCAGAAATAGTTGGAGACGAAGTTGCCGCCCGGGTAGCGCACGACCGGGACCTTCAGTTCCTTCACTAGTTCGAGCGTATCCTTCCGGAAACCGTTCTCGTCCGCCGCAGGATGGCCGGGCTGGTAGATGCCCTCATAGACCGCGCGTCCGAGATGTTCGATGAAGGAACCGTAGATGTGACGGTCGATATCGCCGATGATAAAGTTCTTGTCGATAATGATCTCAGCTTTTTTCATGTTGTGATGATCCTTTTCTTCTCCTTTATGGTCTTTTCCGCCCTTTACAGGCAGTCGGTGTAAATGTTGACGATGTCTTCGGTCGTGAGCGTGACGAAGGCATGGTCGAGCCGTCCGCCGCGGTTTGCGTGCAGCGCCATCGCTTCGAAATGCTCCGTGCCGATGCCAAGCTCCGTGAGCGTCATCGGGATGCCGCTTTCTTTGAAGAAGTTTTCGAGCGCGTCGATGCCCGCGAAGGCGAGCGCGCATTCATCTTCGCCCTGCAGGCCGAAGACGTTCTTCGCGAAGCGCACGAAACGGGGCAGGGCGGTCGCGTCTTTCTTCAGGATGTAGCGCATCCAGCGGGGCGTCAGGATCGCGAGGCCGACGCCGTGCGTGATGTCGTAGTAGGCGGAGAGCTCATGCTCCATGGCGTGGCAGGGCCAGCCGGTCGACAGTTTGCCGTACTCCGGGATATGCGAGCAGGCGACGGAAGAATCCGCCATCAGGTTCGCGCGGGCACTGTAATTGTCCGGCTCGGCGAGGGCGATCGGCAGATTCTTGACGACGGACTTCAGGATCGCTTCCGCGATGCCGTCCGAAAGATCACTGTCGTCGGTGCGGGAGAAATAGCCCTCCATGACGTGGCTCATGATATCGGCGCTGCCTGCGGCCGTCTGGTATTTTGAAACGGTGAAGGTGTAGGTCGGGTCACAGATCGAGACCGCGGGATAATGGAAGCGGCCGCCGATCTTTTCGTTGGTCTTCATGTTGGTGATGACGCCGTTCGGGTCAAATTCGGAACCGGTGGCGGAAAGGGTCAGGACATCGACGAGCGGAAGGGCCTTCCGGACGGTCCCGCGTTCTTTGACCATCTCCCACAGGTCGCCTTCATAATAGCGGCCGACCGCGACCGCCTTTGCGCAGTCGATCGTTGAACCGCCGCCTACCGCGAGGATGACGTCTACTTCGTTTTCCTTGCAGAGCGCGACGCCCCGCGCGACCGATTCGATCCGCGGGTTCGGTTCGATCCCGGAAAGTTCGGTGACGGTGAAACCGCCCGCGTTTAAGATCCCCATGACCTCGTCATAGAGGCCGGTCCGCTTGATGGAGCCGCCGCCGTAGGCGAGCAGGACGTTCTTCCCGTATGCCGAAAGAGCGGACGAAAGATTTGAGATGGCCCCCTTGCCGAAATGATATACGGTAGGGATATTGTGGGTATAGTTTTCCATAGAAACCATCCTTTCAAGATTGATGGTTCAAGCCTATCACAAAAAGGGTGGTTTGAACAGTACCGCGGGTGCAGGAAAATTGCGGACATGTTGACAAAAAGGAAGAAAAAAAGTTATGATGAGAACACTTGAGAGCAAAGGAGCTTTTATGGCAGTATATCTGATCGATTATGAAAACGTCGGTGTCGGCGGCCTTTCCGGCATCACGGAACTTGCTTCCCGGGACAGGGTGATCCTGTTTTACGGCAATAATACAAAAACGATCCCCTTCGACCGCATGGTGGAGATCAGCCGTTCCAGCGCGCAGGTGGAGTTCATCAAGACCGAACGCGTTGCAAAAAACTATCTGGATTTTCAACTGACGACTTACCTCGGCTACCTCATCGGCCAGGGGACGGAAGGCCCTTATGTGATCATCAGCAATGATACCGGCTACGACAGTGTGTGTGATTTCTGGCGCGGCAGGAATAAAGAGATCCGGCGGCAGGATGCGCTGGAGGCAAAGACGCTGAAGACAGAAGAAAAAGCGGTGAGGCCGGAAGAAAGGCCGGCAGAGAAGCCGGAGGAAAAGAAAGCGTCCCGGCCGAGAAGAAGGAAGGCTTCAAAGCCGGCGGAGAAACCGGCGGAAAAGCCGGAAGAAAAGAAGGAAGACCAGCCGGAAGAGCGGCCGGCAGTGAAGGAAGACCCGGCGCCGGCGGTCAAGGAAGCACCGACAGCGGTCAAGGAAGCACCGGCAGTCAAGGAAACGCCGGCGATCTCCCCCGGCAGCATCGCCAAACATGCCGGCCGGCGGGTCCCGCTTTCCGAAAGCGACCGGAAGAAGGTCCGGGAAGCGCTGAAGGGCGAGAACCTGGCAGCGCCGAACTATACCACGATCTACCGGATCATGGACGCTTCGCCGGACAAGCAGCATTTCCACGGCAACCTGGTGAAGGCCTTCGGGCAGGAGCGGGGGCGTTCGCTCTACGAGATCCTGAAGAAGACCTACGAAGACTACAGTATACGTAAATAACGAAAGGAGAAACAGACATGGCGACAAACCCGGTAACGACGGCTGAATTTGAAAATGAAGTATTAAAGAGCGAGGTCCCGGTCCTGCTGGACTTCTGGGCATCCTGGTGCGGCCCCTGCCGCATGCTGGCGCCGACGATCGAAGAGATCGCGGAAGAAGCGGAGGGCTTCAAGGTCATGAGCGTGAACGCGGATGAGGAACCGGCGCTGGTCCAGCGCTTCGGCATCCAGGGCATCCCCACGCTGATCGTGATCAAGGACGGCGAGGAATACAACCGGTCCATCGGCGTGATCCCGAAGGACGACATCCTGGCGCTCCTGGACTGACGGAGGGCGTATGTTTGATATCGTGATCATCGGCGCCGGCACTGCCGGTCTTTCCGCGGCGATCTACGCGTCGCGCGCCGGAAAGAGCGCCCTGGTACTGGAAGGAAAGGCCTACGGCGGGCAGATCATCAACACGCCGGACATCGAGAATTATCCCGGCATCGCGCATATCTCCGGTTTTGATTTCGCGACCGGGCTCTACAACCAGGCAAAGGCGCTCGGCGCCGTCGTTAAGATGCAGCAGGCACTCCGGATCACGAAGGCCGACGGGCGCTTCCTCGTGGAAACACGCAGGGAGACGCACGAGGCGAAAGCCGTGATCCTCGCGACCGGCGCAAAGAACCGGCCGCTGGGCCTTGAAAAAGAGGAGGCGCTCATCGGGCGCGGGATCTCCTACTGCGCGACCTGCGACGGGATGTTCTACCGCGGGAAAACGGTCGCGGTGAACGGCGGCGGCAATACGGCCGTCGAAGACGCGATGTTCCTGACAGGCTACTGCGAGAAGGTCTACCTGATCCACCGGCGGGACGCGTTCCGCGCGGACGAAAAGGAAGTGGAACGCCTGAGAGAGAAGGAAAACGTCGAATTCGTCCTGGACAGCGTCGTGGAAGCACTGGAGGAGACGGACGGACGGCTTTCCGGGATCCGCGTGAAGAACGTGAAGAGCGGAGAGAGCAGTGAACTCCCGGTCGGCGGCCTCTTTATCGCGATCGGCCAGGTGCCGGACAACGGCGCGTTTCAGGACCTCGTCGACCTGGACGAGAAGGGCTACATCATCGCAGGCGAAGACCTGAAAACGAAGACCGAAGGCGTCTTTACCGCGGGCGACTGCCGGACCAAAGAGGTCAGGCAGCTCACGACCGCCGCTTCCGACGGCGCGGTGGCTGCGCTTGCGGCGAGCAAATATATCGACGCACTTACGTAAAAAGGACCAGAAGCCGCTGCTTCAGGCGGCAGCATACGGCGCCCCTTTTCCTTGACGGAACGGGGGCGCTGTTTTATGATAAAATAGTTGAAATTTAAGCATCGGAAAGGAGCGCGCGGATGCTGTCCGAACGGGAACAGTCGAATCTTCAGAAGATTCCGAATACGGTGATCGGCATCGTCGCGCACGTCGATGCCGGGAAAACGACGCTTTCCGAAGCGATCCTCTATAATACGGGCGCCCTCAGGCGTCTCGGCAGTGTGGACGCCGGCAGTACGGCGCTCGACACGGACGAACTTGAAAAAGCCCGCGGGATCACGATCTTTTCTTCGGAAGCGCATTTTCAGATCGAAGGGCGGGATTTCACACTCCTCGATACCCCGGGGCATGTGGACTTTTCCGCAGAGACGGAGCGGACCTTCCGGGTGCTCGACGCCTGCGTGCTCGTGATCAGCGCACCGGACGGCGTCCAGGCGCACACGCGCACGCTGTTCCGCCTGATCCGTGCCTACCGCCTGCCGCTTTTTATCTTTGTCACGAAGACCGACCGCGCCCTGCGGACAGAGGAGGAGATCCTCCGGGAACTTACGGCAGAATTCGGAGACGGCTGCCTCCGCTTTACGGAGGACGGCCCCGACCCCGAAAAGGCGGCGACTTTATCCGAAGAAGCACTCTCGGAGTTCCTGGAAAACGGGGCGGTGCCGGACGAAGAGCTTGTTAAAAACATCCGCGACGGCCAGCTGATCCCGGTCTTTTTCGGCTCGGGACTGAAGAACACAGGCGTTCGGGAATTCCTTTCCGGCCTGCGGCGCTTTATGCCGGCCCCGGTCTATCCGGAGGCCTTCGGCGCCCGCGTTTTTAAGATCGATAACGACCCGCAGGGGAACCGTGCGGTGCATCTGAAGGTCACGGGCGGCAGTCTTTCCGCGCGGGACCTGCTTGGAGAAGAAAAGATCACCCGGATCGCGGTCGTGAACGGGGACCGGTTTTCGCCGACGGACCGCATCTTTGCCGGGGATACCGCGGCGGTCTTTGGAGTCGCGAAGGCCGTGAGCGGCAGCGGCTACGGCTATGAAACGGACGCCGGATCGCCGATGCTGCGTCCGCTCATCTCACACGCGCTGATCCTGCCCGAAGGCACGGATCCCGTGAAGCTGATGCCGGAACTCAAAAAACTGGAGGAAGAAGACCCGCTGCTGTCCTTTGAATACCAGAAGCACAGCGGGGAGATCCGCGTCTCGCTCATGGGCGAGATCCAGGCAGAGGTACTTCAGAGCCTGCTCCGGGACCGGCTTGCGCTTTCCGTACAGCTGGGACCGGGCCGGGTCCGTTACATGGAGACCCCCGCGGGTTACGCGGAAGGCGTCGGCCATTACGAACCGCTCCGTCATTATGCCGAAGTGCACCTGACGGTGGAGCCGCTGCCGCTCGGGACCGGGATCCTCTATGAGATCTCCCCGGAGCTCGAAGGCCTGGATAAGAATTACCGGAACCTCGTGCTGCAGCACCTGACGGAGAAAGAACATACGGGCGTCCTGACCGGGAGCCCCATAACGGACGTCCGGATCACGCTCGTTTCCGGACGTGCGCATCTGAAGCATACGGAGGGCGGCGACTTCCGCGAGGCTACGTACCGTGCATTGAAAAACGCGCTGATGTACAGCGGCTGCCGGCTTTTAGAGCCTTATTACAGTTTCCGCATCCGCCTGCCCGCCGACCGGGCGAGCAGGGCGCTTTCCGATATCCGGCAGCGCTCCGGGAGCTTTTCACCGCCGGTCTACGCGGGAAACGAGGCGATCGTGACCGGCCGGGCGCCGGTCAGTACGATGAACGACTACGCGGCGGTGCTTTCCTCCTATACCGGCGGCGCCGGTGTCTTAAGCCTGGTCCCGGACGGCTATGACCGCTGCCATAACGAAGAAGAAGTGATCCAACAGACCGCCTATGTGCCCGGACAGGAAGAGGGCGACAGCCCGGATTCCGTCTTCTGCAGCCACGGCGCCGGCTTCTTTGTTCCCTGGAACCGGGTGCGGTCCTACATGCATCTGCCGCTGAAGAAAGAAGAGAGCGCTTATGCGGGCGATACGGGCAGTGCGGGTACGGCTGCCGGCAGCGGGAATACATCGGCTAACGCTCCTGTCAGCGATGAAGCGCTGGAAGCCCTGATGATGAAGGAATTCGGCCCGATCCGCCGGCCTCAGTACGCAAAAGCCTCCGGCGTGATCTCCGGTGCGGTGAAGAAGCCGCGTACGGCAGGCGCTTTCGCCGCGGCGAAGCGCTACGACCTTCTGATCGTGGACGGGTACAACGTGATCTTCCAGTGGGAAGAACTGAAGGCGCTTGCGCGGGAGGACATTGCCGCCGCCCGGGAGAAGCTGATCCTCATCCTTTCAGACTTTACCGGCTTTACGAAGCTGGAGACGATCCTGGTCTTCGACGGCTACCGTGTGCCGGGAAATCCCGGAGAAAGCCGCCCGCGGGACGGCCTTACGGTCGTTTATACGAGGGAGCGGGAGAGCGCGGACCTTTATATCCAGCGCTGCATCCGTGAAAAAGGCGGAAAAAAGAAAACGGCGGTCGTGACTTCCGACGGGATCATCCAGCTCTTCGCGCTGAAAAGCGGCGTGCTCAGGATCTCCTCCGCAGGTTTCTTTGTGGAAATCGAGGAAGCACGGCGGCAGATCCGGGAGATACTGGAAGAAACATCAAAAAACGGCCGCAGTACGATTGGAGACAGCGGGGTATTGAACGACATAGACCCCGATAAAAAAACAGAATAAGCAAAGGACAGGTACAGACAAGAATGCCGGACGAAAAGACAAGTTCCAGCTATACCACGTTACTCTTAAACGATTCCTTCCCGCCGCAGATCGACGGTGTTGCGAACGCCATTTCCAATTATGCACGGGAGATCGAGGAAAAACACGGGCATGCGGCCGTGCTCACACCGGAGTTTCCGGACGCCAACGACAGCATCTTTCCCTTCCCGGTCTACCGTTATCCGAGCATCGATATCCGGAAGAAAGTCGGCTATATGGCCGGCGCCCCGTTTACACCGAAGCAGACCGCAGAGATGAAGCGGTCCAACATCGGGATCATCCACAGCCACTGCCCGGCGGCGTCCCAGGTGCTCGCGCGGATGATCCAGACAGTCGTCGACGTACCGCTCGTCATGACCTACCATACCAAGTTCGACTATGATATCCAGCGGGTCGTCAAGAACCGCCTGATCCAGGAAAGCCTGATCCACATCCTGGTCGAGAATATCAGCGCGAGCGATGAGGTCTGGGTCGTTTCGGAAGGCGCGGGGAAAAACCTGCGCTCGCTCGGATATAAGGGCGATTACGTGGTGATGGAGAACGGCGTGGATATGGACAAACGCCCGGCGCCGGAAGAAGCTGTCCACGCGCTGAAGGAGCAGTACGGGATCCCGGAAGGCATCCCGGTCTTCCTCTTTGTGGGGCGGATGGTCTGGTATAAGAACCAGCGCATCATCCTGGACGGGCTTCGCCGCTACATGGACAAAGGCGGGGACTTCCGCATGGTGATGGTCGGCGACGGCGCGGACCTGCCGGAGATGAAGCTGTACGCCTCGACGCTGGGCATCCAGGACCGCTGCATTTTTACCGGGGTCATCCAGGACCGCGAAGTCGTCCGGACTTTCTATACGATGGCAGACCTGCTTTTATTCCCGTCGGTCTTCGATACGAACGGCCTTGTGGTCCGGGAAGCGGCTGCCTGCGGAACGGCTTCTGTCCTTGTGCGCGGCAGCAGTGCGGCTGAAGGCGTGCTTGGCGGCAGGAACGGCTTCCTGATCAGCGAGAACGCGGAATCCCTGGCGGCGCTTTTAACTTCCCTGAAAGGACGCGAGAGCACGGTACGGGAGACGGGGATCCACGCTTCGGAAGAACTGTATATCTCCTGGGAAACGGCGGTGAATAAAGCCGTGGAGCGCTACGCGATCGTGATCGACCGCTACCGCGCCGGACATTACAAACACCGCATAACGCTGACGGAAGGCCTCTTAAACGCAACGGCCTACCTGATGGACCTGTTTTCGATCCTCGGCACCAAGATGTCTATCTGGGAGTAAGTATGGCAGACAGAGACGCGATCCTTTTTCTCATACCGTATTTTACGGAAAACGTCTGGGGCGGGACCCGGCTGCATGACGTGTTCGGTTATGACGTGACGGGCAGCCATATCGGCGAGTGCTGGGGCATCAGCGCCCATGGACACGGTTCGTCGCTGATCCGGAACGGACGCTTCGCGGGACGCACGCTCCGGGAGGCTGCTGCGGAGGATCCTCCGCTTTTCGGCCTCACGACGCCGGAATTCCCGCTGCTCGTGAAGCTGATCGACGCGGCGGACGATCTCTCCATCCAGGTCCATCCGGATGACGAATATGCCCGCATACATGAAAACGGCAGCCCTGGAAAAAGCGAGTGCTGGTATATCCTGGATGCGCTGCCGGGGGCGGAGCTTGTGCTCGGCCACCGGGCAAAGACCAGGGAAGAACTGAAGGAAAAGATCGAGCGCGGGGAGATGGCAGCGCTGTTCCGCACCGTCCCGGTCTTTCCGGGCGACCTTATCCACATTCCGCCGGGGACCGTCCACGCGATCAAGGGCGGGATCCTGCTTCTGGAGACACAGCAGAACAGCGATATCACCTACCGGGTCTATGATTATGACCGGCTGTGGCAGGGGAAAAAGCGGGAACTGCATGTGGAAAAGAGCCTGGACGTGATCCGGGTGCCGGCGGAAGATCCGGGAAAGCTGATCACAAGAAAAGAAGAGATCGAAAGACAGGAAACGGAGAATCGGCTGCAGGTCCTTATGGAGGACCCGCATTTTACGCTTTTCAGGCTCCGGCTGAAGGGAAGGGCGGAACTTGCGCGGGACGGCGGGTTTACGGCTGTCACCGTCATCCGCGGGGCGGGCAGTGTGAACGGCCTGTCGATCAGGAAGGGAGATCATTTCATCCTCACGGACGCCTGCCGGGAAGTGATGTTCGCCGGAGACGCGGAACTGATCCTGTCGGAAGCGGTTTTTTCATAAACACAAAATGAAAACTCTGCAGCAAACAAACTGCAGAGTTTTCATTTTGAAGCTTCAGCTTCCGTAAAAATTACCGCAAAGACGATCTAATATAAACCAGTCCTCGCAGTTGCTTTTTTTATTCCAGCATCTATCTTCAGACCTCAAGGGAGGCTTTGTTCCTGCCGGAAGATGAGGCGTTATTCTCTGCCGAATGACAGCTGCCGCTCTCTGAAGGATGAAGAATATGCCTTGCATAAACGACCTCCGCGGCGTTCCTGCTGCGGAGGTCGTTTCGTATGTTTGTAAGCCGGTTAAGAAGATCCGGATCTTATGGATGCCTGTATCTTATTCGGCAACGGCTTCGAGAAGCTCGTTCAGCTTCTCGTTCAGACCGTGGTCCCAGCCTTTGGGATCCTGTGTGATGGCGACGTAGATCTTTGTGGTACCGCCCAACACCCCGGACATGATCTGCGGGAGTCTTTCTACGACTTTATCGGCGCTGAGGTCTTTATTGATGGACTGGGTAAAGCTATAATGTCCGTCTTCCTTCACTGCCATGACGATGTAGACGTTCACGGATTTTTCCGCATTACCGGTGCCTTCAAAGGTAATGGCGCTTTTTTCCGTGTACTTGATCGCTCCGCCGGAAGAAGGGACAGCCTGACCGTCCACCTTTACGCCGAAGTCCTTCACCGCATCCCCGGCCTTGATGTCAAAATAGATCTCACCGTCCTTTGCGAAAGGAAGGATATCCGTACGTTCTTCAGCAGTATCTTCGGTCGCGGCGGCAGTGGATTCGGGAGCGGCCGGGGCAGAGGTACCGGAATTCTCTGCTTTTCCGCAGGCAGTAAGGATCAGGACCAGGGCAAAGGTCAGGATCAGTGCAAGTTTCTTTTTCATATTGTTTTTCTCCTTCGTTTTTACGGCAGTATCTCCGAAATACCATCGCTTCAGACAGAGATCCCTGCCGCGGATCACGCAGTAGAATATAAAATGAACAGGCCGTAAATACAATGGGAGGGAACGAAACGTTCCCTCCTCTTTGATTAAGAACGGATAGATGATAAATTGTAATTGCTAAAAAAGAAACCGTCCGAATCATAAGAGAACGGAGGTAGACCGTGTTAAATCATGATATAGAGCTGATCTGCAACGGCTTGCTCTGCTTAGGCGCGCTGACCGGCTTTGTCTATTCCCTGGTCAGGTTTTTTAAACCCAGGAAAGCGCTGTATCTGAAAATGGTGGGCTGTGCCCTCGGATGCATGTTTATTGAGCGCCTGTATGGCTTTGTCCAGTATCTGGTCGTCGGAGATCTTACACAGTCATTTCAGATCGGCACGTTCGGAACCATCGGGTGTTATCTGTTTATTCTTTCCGCCAATTACGGCGCGATCGATTCGCTGATGGACGATGGATCTGCAGAGATCAGGAAGTACAGGCTGGCAGCACTTGCCGCACCGCTCGTCATGCTTGCCGCCGCGATCGTGATCCTGTTTTCACCGTCGCTTCCGGGACGGAAGATCACCTGTGTGATAGAGGAACTGTTCGTAGGGGCTTCGGCGTACTACAGCCTGAAACACCTGATCATTTCAAGAAAGTACGCGGACTTTCTGACAGAGCTGAAACTGTTCCATCTGATCTCCCTTCTTCTGGCGGCGGGTACGACGGTGGAAAACCTGATGTGGTGCTATCAGGTCAAGGTTCAGGCGTTATGGTACATTCCGTATGCCATATTGCTGACAGCCATGCTTACGCTGGCGCCTTTTCTTTATAAGGGGGTACGGAAGTGGAACGCATAGGGTATATCGTTTTTATCTGTTTTGCACTCCCGTTCATGCTTGGGATCCCGATCGTACGCGGGAAGGCACGGATGATCCTGCTGTTTATCTTTGTCGGGATGTGCTGCTGCCTGTTCATTTCCGAGATCAACGGCCTCATCAATAATGCCGTAGGCAAGGATCTGTACTATCTGACGACCAATATCACGCCGCTCACGGAGGAACTGATCAAGGCGCTGCCTGTTTTATTGTTTTCAATATTTGTTTCTTCTGAAAGACAGATGCTCCTGACGATCGCTTTTATGACCGGTCTGGGGTTTGCGCTGCTGGAAAACTCAACGATCCTGGTCCAGACCGTGATCCTGCAGGGATCGGTCGATATACTGTGGGCGCTCATCCGCACGCTTGGGGCAGGCCTGCTCCACAGCCTGTGTACGACCTCCGTGGGTGTTGGGATATCCTTTATCAGAGATCAGAAGAAGTTCTTTCTGTGCGGCTCGTTCGCGCTGCTTTTTCAGGCGATCGTCTATCATTCGGTCTATAACAGCCTGATCCAGTCGGACTACAAATACTACGGGGCTGCGATGCCGATGGTCACCTACCTGGTCATCATCGTGATCCTGGCAGTTGTATTTATACAGAAGGGGGAAAGAAAGGCGAAAGCGAAATGATAATACGGAGAATGATGAAAAAGATCACCGCCCTGGTGCTGATTCTGACGCTGATCGCAGCATTGCCGCTGCGGGCAAAGGCTGCGGATAACGGCAAATATATATCCGAGGTCTATGTCGCCTATGGAAAGGATGAGGAATCGGCAAAACAGGTGCTCATAGACAAAGGCTTCACGCCTGTGGATCACAAATTTGATGACGACAACATCAACCTCAACCGAGAGGGTAAGACGGTTGCCGTTTTAGGTTATAAGACAACGAACGATATCCGCGATTCCATCATGGATCTCGCTGTCATGAACATGCGCGGCGATTACAGCGTCGAAGATTATAAAACGCTGCTGAGATCCCAGAAATCGGAAATTGCGGAATTCCTGAACGAGTTCATGGCGGTCATCAGGGAATACCGCGCGAACCTGAAAGCAGGCAAAAAGAAGGCGGTCTATGTTCATGACCTGCTCAACAACTATACCGAAGACGACAGCGGCATGAAGATGGGCGACCTCTTGAATGCCGAGACGCTGCAGGACAGGGTTGGCGTCATGGAGAGCATCGAGCATGATAATCCCGACAGGCTGCCCAACCTGATCACCATCCTCATGCAGGGCAACGCGATGGTCATCAAGTCCGTTGAGGTCCTGCTGTCCATGGCGGCGGATACGGCGGATAACTCATGGATCGACCGCTTCGCCGAACTGGATTATGACGGCCTGATGGACCGGGCCCGGGAGGAACGCCCTGAACTCAACACCGAATCGAAACGCAGGCAGTATCTGGACAACGTCTACGGAGAGACGGCTTCCGTGATCGGAGCGGATGTTCTGGGACTTCGCGATAAGCTGAATGATTATGCCGGGCTGGGGCTGCATATCGACACCGCGACCCCGGAAGATATCAAAAAGGCTTTCGGTGACACGAGACATGATCCTGCGGCAAAGACCGCGTATAACAACTGGCTGACGATCGGCGCTGTCTATTTGGGCCTGAAGTATTACGAAGGCGGAAGATTCCAGGCGGGCGAGCTGCTGGATTTCTTCCTGGAAGAGAAAGACCCGGAGGACGAAGAGATCTTCCTCCCGATGGCGGCGGCTTTGTCCGAGGGACAGCGTTACGGTCTGCCCTTTGTCAGTTTTGAACAGCTTATGACCTACGCCTTTACAAACGACGAGGGCTGGAAGAGATTCGCCGATCAGTCAAAAGCCGGTTTTGACGGCCTGGTCCAGCTTTCGGTCTATCAGAATATTGACCGCGATCTTTATAAGGACGACGGCTCCGTGGCGCTGACCGGGGCAGCACGGCGCGCCAACAACACCGCCGACGGTACCACGGGCAGCTACGGTGAGAAGATGGATACGTTTTCCAAGATCACCGCGCTCAGCTGGATGGCGACCCTGGGCTGCGGCGCGATCACCTTAGGTTCACTCGCTTATACCTTCAAAACTGCTGCAGCCGCCGCTCATTCCGGGAGCTTTGTAGACGGACTCGGCGAATGGGATGATGAAGTGTTATTGGCCATCTTCCATGATAAAAATTATACAGAGTATATGGCGGAGCCTGAAAACTTTGCCTTTCTCGAGGGCGCGAAACATAAGAAGGACGTGATCAGTGCGCGCTATTCATACAAGCTGTCAACAACGTTAGGCATCGTCACCATGGCGCTCTCCGTGGTGTCGGCCGTTCTGACGATCATCGATCTGTGCCGCGATAAGAACTTTGAACAGCTCCCGATCCCCAAATATCTGGTCGATACCTTCACCGACGCCGACGGCGGAAACTACACCCTCAACTATACGGCGGTAGAGTGCAACCGTGAAGAGTATTTCGGGCCGGATTACACGGTGCAGAAGGGAAACTGTGCCGACCTGCTGGCTGATGAGGGCAAACAGTGGCTCGTCCTTTACGCCTCTAAAAATTCCAAAGCAGGCAGGCCCATCGTTCCGGAGTTCGATATTTATGAAAGATCTACGGTCAGCCGGTTTACGAACGCCGTGCATATGCTGGGTGAAAAAGGCGCTGTCAACATCACCAGCGGTTCCTTCAGGAACTATTCTACCTTCAGTCAGACATGGCAGAGCCTGACCGGCGACTACGAGAATTATATACACTTTAATGTCAGCAGCGATGTGAAGACCTATGACGAAGCCGCGGGCAATATGCGGGCGTCTGCCATCAGCAGCGGTACAGCGGCCATCATCGGCTTCGGCGGCCTTGCTTTAGGCGCGGTCCTTGGCGTTGCAGCAACAATATGGGCAGGAAAAAGAAAAAAGAAAGAGGTAACGGAATGAAACAGATGAAGCAGTATGGGAAAGTGATTCTGGCGCTCATACTGGCGCTCACTATGGCGGCGATAGCGCCGCTGAATGCGCGTGCATCGGCAAACAAGGGTAAATATGTGTCCGAAGTCTACGTGGCTTACGGAAAGGATGCGGAAGAAGCGAAGAAGGCGCTTGCGGACAAGGGCTTCACTCCCGTGGAGGGCAACCTGAACGACGGCGGAAAGACCTTCGTGATGATGGGCTATAAGACCACCGACGATATCCGTGACTCCATCACCGACCTTGCGGTGATGAATATGCGCGGCGATTACAGTGTCGAAGATTACAAGACCCAGCTGAGAGCACAGAAGACCGAGATCGCGGAGTTTCTTACAGAATTCATGACCGTGATCCAGGAGTACCGCGCCAATCTCAAGACAGGCAGATCTAAGGCGGCCTACGTCCATGACGTTCTCAACAACTACGTCGAGGACGACACCGGCATGAAGATGGGCGACCTTTTGAACAGCGAGACCCTGCAGGACCGGGTCGGCGTTGACGAGAGCATCGAAGCACCGAATCCCGAGAATCTCCCGAACCTGATCACGATCCTTCTGCAGGGCAATGCCCTGGTCATTCAATCCGTCGAAGTCCTGCTCTCCATGGCGGCGGACACTGCCGAAAACAGCTGGCTCGACCGTTTTGCTGAAAAGGACTATGATACCCTGCTCGACGAGCTCGAGAAAGCGCGTCCGGAGCTCAACACGGAGACGAAGCGCATTCAGTACCTCGACAACGTCTACGGCGAAGCAGCGGCTCAGCTGGGCCTGGAGGCTTCCGCCCTCCGTGGCCGTCTGAACGACTACACCGCGACGAATCTGAGCATCCTTACCGCCACAGCGGAGGAGATCAAAGCCGCCTTCGGCGACGTCGAGAATGATGCGAAGGCCAGGGTCCAGTATCAGGAATGGCTTTCCATCGGCCTGATCTATGAAGGCCTGAGAAACTATAAGGGTGGCAATTACGCCGAGGGAGAGATGCTGGAATTCTTCCTGAAGGACAACGACCCCGAGGATACGGAGATCTATATTCCTATGGCGGCGGCGCTTTCGGACGGACAGCGTTATGGCCTGCCCTTTGTCAACTTTGAGCAGCTTCTGAAATACGCTTTCACTTCGGAAGACGGCTGGAAGGATTATGTCGATCAGAACAAAGCGGACTTTGGCAAGCCTGAGGATGTTTCCATCTACCAGAACATCGACCGCGATCTCTATAAGGAAGACGGCTCCGTCGCCCTGACCGGTGCGGCACAGAGGGCGAACAACACCGCCGAAGGCACCACCGGCACCCGGGAAGAGCAGCTGGATACCCTCGCCAAGGTCACGGCCATCAGCTGGGGAGCCACCGCAGCCTGCGCTTTCATCACCTTTACATCCTATATTATCAGATATCATTTCGCGAAAGCCGCTGCGTATAACGTTAAAGCCGGTTTTTGGGATGTTGCATTAACTAACGCGGTCTATGAGAATGATCTGTATAAAATGTATAAGGGCTGCTTCAGCCCGGAAACGAATCACCTTATTGATTCTGCCCATTTCGCTGTGAGGCTTTCCCGTATCTTCATGGCCGTGACACTGATCATTGCCGTTGCATCAGCAGTCTTGACAGTGATCGATCTGCTCCGCGACAAGGGCTATGAACAGCTCCCGATCCCCCTTTATCTGGTGGATAACCGTACAGATGCCGATGGCGGCAGTTATGCGCTGAATTATGAGTCGGTAAAGTGCAACCGTGGGGAATACTTCGGTGTGGACTATAAAACGCAGAAGGGCTCCTCGGCAGACCTTCTTG
Source organism: uncultured Eubacteriales bacterium (assembly GCA_902796795.1). Taxonomy (GTDB): domain Bacteria; phylum Bacillota; class Clostridia; order Lachnospirales; family Lachnospiraceae; genus UBA1267. Next base: position 4,581 of record CADBQM010000137.1, on the reverse strand, counting down.
CCGATGAAGGCAAACAGTGGCTGGTCCTGTACGCTTCAAAGAACTCAAAGGCAGGCAGGCCGTTAACGCCTGATTTCGTTGTACAGAACAGCAGCCAGGCGCCGGCCCGTTATGAAGGCATGGTCCATCTGTTCGGTGAAAATGGCGCGGTCAATATAGCCAGCAGCGCTTTCAGAAACTACTCCACCTTCAGTACCGTCTGGCAGGCTGTTGCCGGAGATAAGACCGTGTATGTTTTCAGTAAATTGAGCACAGATATCAAGACCTATGACGAATCTGCCGGCAACATGCGGGCGTCCGCCATCAGCAACGGCACGGCAGCCATCCTCGGCTTCGGCGGTCTGGCACTGGGGGCGGTCCTTGGCGCTGCAGCGGCAGTACTGGTCGGTAAAAGAAAAAAGAAAGAGAAGATCGCATGAAGCAGATGAAGCTGTACGGGAAAATGATCCTGGCGCTCATCCTGGCGCTCACCATGGCGGCAGTATCACCGCTGAATGCCCATGCTTCAGCAAACAAGGGCAGATATGTATCCGAAGTCTACGTGGCTTACGGAAAGGATGCGGAAGAAGCGAAGAGGACGCTTGTGGCCAAAGGCTTCATTCCTGTGGAGGGCAACCTGAACGACGGCGGAAAGACCTGCGTGATGATGGGTTACAAGATCACTACTGATATCCGGGATTCTATTACGGATCTCGCTGTCATGAACATGCGCGGCGATTACAGCGTCGAGGATTACAAAAAACTATTATTGGCGCAGAAAACCGAGATCGCGGAATCTTTAAGCGAGCTCATGACGGTGATCAGGGAGTACCGCGCAAATCTGAAGGCAGGCAAAGCGAAGGCGGCCTATGTTCACGATACGCTGAACAATTACACCGACGACGACACCGGAATGGCGATGGGCGATCTGCTCAACAGTGAGACTTTACAGGACAGGGTCGGTATCCCGGAAAGCGTCGATGCGCCGAATCCCGAAAACCTGCCGAACCTGATCAATATCCTGATGCAGGGCAACGCCCAGGTCATCAAATCGATCGAAGTGATGCTCTCGATGGCGGCCGATACCGCCGAAGACAGCTGGATCGACCGCTTCGCGGCACTTGATTATGATGCGCTGCTCGACAGGATCGGAGAAGAGCGCCCCGAACTCAATACAGAAACAAAGCGCATGCAATACGTCGAAAATCTGTATGGATATGAAGCCGGGGTCCTCGGCGAGGACGTTCTGAAGATTCGCGGTAAGCTCATGGATTATGAGGCGATGGATCTGCATATCGATACGGCGACCGCAGAGGATATTGAAAAGACCTTCGGCAAAGCGGACGCCGCCGGGAAAGTGGTGTTCCGGAAGCAGGAGTGGGTCAGGATCGGAGAGATCTACGAGAATCTGAAAAACTACGAGGGCGGAAAATACAAAAAAGGCGAACTGCTCGCGTTCTTCCTTGCGGAAAATGACCCCGGGGACACGGAGACCTTTATTCCCATGGCGGCAGCGCTTTCGGAGGGGCAGCGCTGCGGCCTGGTCTTTGTTGACCTGGAAGAGCTGCTCACCTATGCGTTCACTGACGATGGATCCTGGAAAAAGGTATACGAAGAAAATAAAAACAGCCTGGCGTCTCCGAAAAAGGTGTCGGTATATCAGAATATCGACCGCGATATCTATAAGGATGACGGCTCCGTGGCCTTGACAGGTTCCGCACAGCGCGCAAACAATACCGCCGACGGCACGACCGGCAGCATGTTTGATCTGATGGATACCTATGCCAGGATCACTGCGATAACGTATATCTCGACGGTGTGTGGCGCGGTATTTTCGGTCCTGCAGAATTATCGCGCGAACATGGCCGTAAATGCAGCCGCATACGATGCTGCTTTCGATCAACTTCTTCCGCTGAACTGGGATATCATCGTTGATGATGATAAATTTGAACTGTTTAAGAACGCGGTCACGGACAGTGAGTTTACGGCGGAATATTTCAGATCAGGCAGAGTGTACACGGCAGCCGAGCAGCTGAATCTGTATACAAGGGCGCGGTTTATGATACGGCTGACAAAGATCCTTTCGATCACTACGCTTGCGCTTGCGGTTGCTTCAGCCGTACTTACGGTCATTGACCTGTGCCGTGACAAGAGTGTTGAACAGCTCCCGATCCCGAATTACCTTGTGGATAACCATACAGACGCCGACGGCGGCAGCTACACGCTGAACTATAAGGCGGTCGAATGCAACCGTAAGGAATACTTCGGCGCGGATTACACCCGTCAGAAAGGAAACTGCGCAGACTTAAGCGCCGACGAGGGCAGGCAGTGGCTCGTTCTCTATGCTTCCAGGAATTCGAAGGCGGGCAGGCCGCTCACCCCGGATTTCATTATACAGGAAAACAATTCCGCCCCCGGCGGCTATGAGGGCTGCATTCACCTCTTCGGTGAAAAAGGCGCTGTAAACGTTGTCAGCAACGCTTTCAAGAATTATTCGTCGTTCAGCCAGATATGGCAGAGCGTTGCGGGCGAATATAAAAAGTATATATTTGTCAGACGCAGCAGCAATGTCAAGACCTACGACGAATCCGCCGGAAACATGAGGGCTTCCGCCGTCAGCAACGGCACGGCGGCCATCCTCGGTTTCGGCGGCCTGGCACTGGGGGCAGTCTTAGGCGTCGGCGGGACTGTCCTGATCGGAAAAAAGAAGAAGAAAGAGGAAACGGCAGGATGAAGAAGAGAAACAGTTGGAAAGGCCTTGCGGCACTGATCCTTGCGCTTGTCATGGCGGCAGTATCGCCGCTGAATGCCCGTGCATCGTCAGGTTCCGGCAAGTATGTGTCAGATGTCTACGTAGCTTACGGCAAAAACGCGGAAGAAGCCATAAAGACCCTGAAAGATAAGGGCTATACCCCGGTGGAGGGCAACTTAAACGACGGCGGAAAGACCTACGTGATGCTGGGTTACAAGACCACCGGTGATATCCGGGATTCAATTACGGATCTCGCCGTCATGAACATGCGCGGCGACTACAGCGTTGAGGATTACAGGACGCTGATAAAAAAGCAGAAGGCTGAGATCGCGGAATTCCTGACGGGATTTATGGCCGTGATCCATGAATACCGGGCGAACCTGAAAGCCGGAAAAACCAGGGCGGTGTATGTCCATGACCTGCTGAACTACTATATTGAGGACGACAGCGGCAGGAAGATGGGCGATCTGTTGAATTCCGAGACCCTGCAGGATAAAGCGGGGATCGAGGCGAGCATTGAGCATAAGAATCCCGAAAAACTCCCGGACCTTATCACCATCGTGATGCAGGGCAACGCCCAGGTCATCCGATCGGTCGAGGTCCTGCTTTCCATGGCCGCGGATACCGCGGAAAACAGCTGGATCGACCGTTTCGCGGAGCGGGATTACGAACAGTTGCTTGATAAGGTCAAGACAGAACGTCCGGATCTGAATACCCTGATGAAACGCATACAGTATCTTGACAATACTTACGGCGAAGAGGCGGAAGCGCTCTCCCTGGAGGCGAATGATCTTCGTGCGCGCCTGAACGATTACATTTCTTCCGGGCAAAAAGCCGACACCATGACAGAAGAGGACGTCAGGAAAAACTTCGGCGATATTGAAAAAGATATGGGAGCGGCGCTTCGTTATCAGGACTTTCTGTCGATCGCTGCGGTCTGCGAAGGACTGAAGAATTATGAAGGCGGCCGCTTTAAAAAAGGGGAACTCCTTGACTTTTTCCTTAAGGAGCCGGATCCGGAGGACCATGAAAGTTTCATCCCCATGGCAGCGGCGCTTTCCGAAGGACAGCGTTCCGGGCTCCCCTTTGTCAACCTTGAACAGCTGATCAAGTATGCATTTACTTCGGAAGCGGGCTGGAAGGCATTTGCCGATCAGAATAAAGCGTACTTTGATGGACTGAAAGAGGTATCTGTCTACCAGAATATAGACCGGGATCTCTACAGGGAAGACGGTTCCGTAGCCCTGACCGGTGCTGCACGGCGCGCGAATAACACAATTGCCGGCACCATCGGAAAAGAGATAGAGCAGATGGATACCCTGGCCAGGATCACGGCCATCAGCTATGCGGTCACAGCAGGCTGCACGCTTGTAACGCTCGGCATATGGGGTGTAAGGCGTTATTTACTCAGTAAGATAGAAGATCCCTCAATTGTCATTAATGGTGAGCAATATGAGTATTTTTTGTCACTTGCGAACATGGCGTGTAAGCCTGAAAGCATCGCCGCACTCAAGAGAATGCGTCTCGCGGTCAATCTCAGCCGGGTCTTCGTCGTCGTGACCCTGGCGGTCGTTGTCTGGTCGGCAGTGATGACGGTCATCGATTTCCACCAGGACAGAAGTTATCAGCAGCTTCCGATCCCGAAATATCTGGTGGACAACTATACAAACGCGGACGGCGGCAATTATTCGCTGAACTATAAGGCGGTGGAGTGCAACCGGGAGTCGTACTTCGGTGCGGGTTATAAAGTGCAGAAAGGCTCCTCGGCAGACCTTCTGGCCGATGAAGGCAAACAATGGCTGGTTCTGTACGCTTCAAAGAACTCAAAGGCCGGAAAGCCGCTTACACCG
>CADBQM010000136.1 GCA_902796795.1 uncultured Eubacteriales bacterium | reverse complement strand
GGCATTTTTTGGCATGCAGGGAAAAGAAGCCATCCGTCTCCGGCTCCTCGCCGAAGAGATGATGGGAATGATCCGCTCCCTGACCGGGACACGTTCCGCAGAGTTCTGGATCGAAGACGATGAAAAGGCAGACAGGCGGCTCCGCCTGCACCTGAAAGCCGCAGTCGGCATGAATACCGAGCTCAGAAAAGAGCTTCTTTCCGCTTCTACCAGCGGAAAAAATGCGGCGGCGAAGGGCTTCAGCGGAAAACTCCGCGATATCTTCGCACGTGCCATTGAACCGGAAGACAAATACATCGCGGACTATTACGCAGCCGGCTGGATCATTTCGGAACCGGAAATGTACAACATGACGACGGGCAGTGTCTGGTCCTTCAACCGTTACCGGGATTCCCTCGGGCCGGAAGAAAAAGAAGAACACGACGAACTGGAAAAGTCCATCATCGCGAATCTTGCGGATGAAGTGGAAGTCAGTATCCGCAGGGATGCGGTGGAGATGATCGTTTACAAGAAGAATGCCTGATAAAAGCGTCCGGGAAATGAACCGCACCCAGCGGATCCATTATTCGCTTGCCGCACGGACCATCCATACGGTCCTGGTGGGGGCGTTCATTATCGGCCTTGTGGCGCTGATCGTCGGACTCAGCCTGTATACCTACGCGCTGGCCGGCCAGTACATCGGGACGGCGTTCAACCTGACGCGGAACGCGAAAAAGTTCGCCGAAGAGGTGTCGTGGCCTGTCGCAGTATCCGATGACGTCATGGGCATCTATCACGACCTGACGGAAGACGAGCGCGCGGAGCAGGGAACAGAGATCTACAAGGCCAGATATGCGGAAGTCCTGAGAGACCGGGACTATGCCGCGATCGTAGATGTCCTGGAGACGCTGCTGGAGAGCAGCGATGTAAATTCTCTGTTCCTGGCGATGTATGACGAAGATCATTCACGGCTCGTCTATATCGCGGACGGAGACCCGATCCTGGCCCAAAAGCACGGACCAGGCTTTTTTGAGACCGTCGGCGAGGCGGAGGTCCGGCGCTTCATGAACTGGGACGGGCAGGGACGCAAGTTCCATTTCTCAAAAGAAGGCGCCGGCCTGATCGTTACCTGCGGCATTCCGATCCAGGACCAGAACGGCAGAACGGCAGCTTTCATTCTTTCCGACGTTACCGTCGGGAACGTTGCCTCGGGCATGAAGAACTTCGTCCTGCAGTATCTGGGCGCCATGATCCTGACGATCGCCGTCGTCACTTTCTTTGTGACCCGGCATATGAAGAAGGCACTGGTGACCCCGATCAACGAGATCGCTTCGGCGGCGGCAGCCAATGCCGAAGACCGGCGGAACGGAACACCGGGCGCCCATTTCAGTGCCCTGAACATCCGGACCGGCGACGAGATCGAAAACCTGGCCTTCTACCTGAAGGACATGGAAGAGGAACTGACAGAGTACGAAGCGGACCTCACCCGCGCGACCGCGGAACAGGAACGCATCGGGACAGAGCTCACCCTTGCCGCCCGGATCCAGGCCAGCATGCTGCCAAGCCATTTCCCGGCCTTCCCCGACCGGAAGGAGATGGACATCTACGCGACGATGACGCCTGCGAAGGAAGTCGGCGGCGATTTCTACGATTTCTTCCTGATCGACGATGACCACCTGGGCCTTGTGATCGCGGACGTTTCCGGCAAGGGGATCCCCGCGGCGCTCTTCATGATGGCGTCCCGGATCCTGATCCGGAACACGGCGATGAGCGGGAAGAGTCCGAAGGAAGTACTGACGTCGGTCAACGAGTCGATCTGCAGGGGCAATCCGGAGAACATGTTCGTTACCGTGTGGTTCGGCGTGCTGACCCTTTCGACCGGCTGTCTCGCGGCATCCAGCGCGGGGCATGAGTGCCCGGTGATCCGGAATGCGGGCGGCAGCTTTGAGATCTATAAGGACCGGCATGGCTTCGTGCTCGGCGGAATGCCCGGATCAAAGTATACGGAATACGAGATCCAGATGGCACCGGGCGCTGCGCTGTTCGTCTACACGGACGGCCTGACGGAAGCCACGGACGCGGAAGAACGGCCGTTCGGCAAAGAACGCATGCTGGAGGCGCTCCGGCGCTATGAAGACGGCAGCGCTGCGGAGATCATCAACGGCGTACATAAAGAGGTCGGCGCCTTTGTTAAGGACACGGCGCAGTTCGACGACCTGACCATGCTTTGCTTAAAGTTTAACGGAAAGGAAAAACCGGCAGCTATGAAGGAGATCAGCGTTCCGGCCCGGCTGGACCGGATCGAAGCGGTGACCGAATTCGTGACGGAAGCGCTGGAAGCGCTTGACTGCCCCATGAAGGCGGTCATGCAGGTCAGCGTTGCGATCGACGAACTATTCGGCAACATCGCGCAGTATGCCTATGGGGAAGAGGAAGGAGAGGTCACCGTCCGGGTCCAGGAAGAAACGGAACCGAAAGGCGCGACCGTCACCTTTATCGACAGCGGGATCCCCTTTGACCCGCTGGCCCAGAAAGAACCGGACGTCACCCTTTCCGCGGAAGAACGGGAGATCGGGGGGCTCGGGATCTTCCTGGTAAAGAAAACAATGGATGAAGTCAACTACCGTTACGAGGACGGAAAGAATATCCTGAGTATCAGAAAACATTTTTAACGGAGGTAAGAGATGAACATTATCAAGAACACGGAAGAAAAAGTACTGACGATCGCGGTGGAAGGCCGGCTGGACACCGTTACGGCGCCGGAGCTGGAAGAAGAGATCAAGAACATCCCCGACGAAGTCGAAGCGCTCGTACTGGATTTTGCGAACCTGGAGTATATTTCTTCCGCAGGTCTCCGCGTGCTGCTTTCCGCGCATAAGAAGATGGCGCTGAGAGACGGCATGAAGGTCAGGAACGTGAACGAGATCGTGAGCGAAGTCTTTGATGTGACCGGCTTTGCCGAGATCCTGGACGTTGAGTAATATTATAAAACGGAGATACAACGTGAATAATGTGGATCATCAGGTCTCTGGGGACCTTCTGACCATTTTTCTGAAAGGGCACATCGATTCTGCCAACGCGCCGGAAGTCGAGGAACGGATCACCGAGATCCGGGGCAGTGTGCCGCATCAGTCGGTCGTGATGGATCTTCAGGACCTCCAGTATATTTCCAGCGCCGGCTTAAGGATCATTCTGCGGCTCAG
>CADBQM010000135.1 GCA_902796795.1 uncultured Eubacteriales bacterium | reverse complement strand
GCGGAGGGCATGGCTTCGTATCTCTTCTTCGGCGCGGTCAACACCATGATCGGCCTGCTGGTCTTCAACCGGCGCGATATCAAGTAACAGAACGTTCCATCATCTGGCGGTATTCAGTACCGGGAAAGGAGCAGAGGCATGGCTGGTTATTTATTTGTTCATTTTCGGGAAAAGACTTCGCCGGACGGGGAGCAGGTCTACTTTGCCCTGAGCCGGGACGGTTTTCACTGGGAAGCCCTGAATGAGGGACGGCCGATCCTCTGGGCCTACTACGGCGACCACGGCGTGCGGGATATGACGATCGTGCGCGACGAAAAGAACGGCCGCTTCCATATCATCGCGACCGACCTTTCGCTGTCCTACGGCATGCGGGGGAAATACCGTCATTCCTGGCGGGAGATCAACCTCCACGGCAGCAAGTGCCTGGCGCACTGGCAGTCGGAGGACCTCGTCCACTGGACGGAAGAAGAACTGCTGCCGATCTGTGACGATGATTTCGGCTGTGCCTGGGCACCGGACGTGATCTTCGACCCGGAGACGGAGGAATACGTGCTGCACTGGTCCTCCTGCCACGCGAAGAACGATTACGGCCCGATGGCGATCTTTATGAGCCGGACGAAGGATTTTGTGAACTTCAGCGCGCCGGTGGAACTGTACCGGAAAGAGGACAGCGGCTGCATCGATTCCGCGATGTATGAAGAAAACGGGAAGTACTACCTCTTTGTCAAGAGCGAGGGGAACCCGGAGCGGATCATCGAGCTTGCGGCCGACCATGTGACCGGGCCCTTTAAACGCGTGCCGGCCTTCGACGTTTCGATGGAGCAGATCCAGGCCGGACTTTATGAAGCCCCGACCGCGGTGCAGCTTACCGACGGCCGCTGGTGCCTGTTCCTGGATTACTACGGTGTCCGGGGCGCGGGCCAGGGCTACGTCCCCTTCGTGGCGGAAAGCCTGGCGAGCGGGGAATTCATCCGCAGCGACGCGGCCTTCTCCTTCCCTTACGGCTTTAAGCACGGGACGATCCTGAAGATCACGGATGAGGAATACGAACGCATGAAGGCGCACGACTGGAGCATGTACGCCGAACGGCGCTGAGTACAGATTTAGAAAACGCCCGGCCGCACGGCCGGGCGTTCTTTTTGTTCTTTCACCGGATGGGCGCCTTGTCCGGCTCGTTTTTCCGGACGCCGGTGCAGGACCGGCTGCAGTCGGCACAGCCGCAGGAACAGCTGCCGCAGGAACCGCCGCCGCAGGAACCGCCGCAGGAGCAGCCGCGTTTTATGAAGATCTGCCGCAGGGCGAAAAAGACGGCCGCGGCAAGGAGGACCAGGATCACGATATCAAAAGGATTCATACGGCTTCCCTCCTTAAAGCATGCCGATCAGCAGGCCGATGCCCCGCACGGCAAACGCCGCGAGCCAGGCGATCATGCACTGCCAGAAAACGACGAACAGGGCGTAACGGTGTCCGAGCTCCCGCTTCACCGAAGCCACGGCCGCCACACAGGGCGTGTAGAGCAGGCTGAAGACGAGCAGCGCGACTGCCGAAACGGAGCTTAAGACTGCAGCAATGCCGCCTTCCGCCTTAAACAGGACCTCCAGCGTGGCAACGACGCCTTCCTTCGCCATGAAACCGGTAATGAGGGAAGTGACGATCCGCCAGTCGCCGAGTCCGAGCGGCCGGAATACCGGCGTGATGAAGCCCGCGATCGTCGAAAGGATACTGACAGCGGAATCCTCGACGAAATTAAAGCGGAAGTCGAAGCTTTTCAGGAACCAGACGACGATCGTTGCGATCAGGATGATCGTGAACGCCCGCTGCAGGAAGTCCTTGGATTTTTCCCAAAGCAGCTGCAGGGTATTGCGGATGCTCGGCAGCCGGTAGTTTGGGAGCTCCATGACAAAGGGAACGGCTTCGCCCTTGAAAACGGTCTTTTTATACAGGAGCGCGATCAGGATGCCGATCACGATGCTGAGCAGGTAGAGTCCGATCATGATGAGCGCCTTGTAGCGCGGGAAAAAGGCGTCCACAAAGAACGCGTAGATCGGGAGCTTCGCGGTGCAGCTCATGAAGGGCGTCAGCAGGATGGTCATCTTGCGGTCGCGTTCACTCGGCAGCGTCCGGGTCGCCATGACCGCCGGGACCGTACAGCCGAAGCCGATGAGCAGCGGCACGATGCTGCGTCCGGAAAGGCCGAGCTTCCGGAGGAGCTTGTCCATGACGAAGGCCACGCGGGCGATATAGCCGCTGTCTTCCAGAAGCGACAGGAAGAGGAACATGGTCACGATGATCGGGAGGAAGGAGAGGACGCTGCCGACGCCTTCAAAGATACCGCCGATGATCAGCCCGTGGAGCACTTTATTGACGCCGGCGGCCGTGAGCGCATTGTCAACGACGCCGGTCAGCGCTGTGACGCCCATCGCGATCAGGTTCTGCAGGAGCGGGCCGATCACGTTGAAGGTCAGGAAGAAGACCAGCCCCATGACGGCGATGAAGACCGGGATCGCGGTATATTTGCCGGTCAGCAGCTTATCGAGCTTCTGGCTCCGCGCATGTTCGCGGCTCTCCTTCGGCTTCTTGATGCAGGCGGCGCAGACTTTGGTAATGAAGGAAAAGCGCATGTCCGCGATCGCGGCACTGCGGTCCAGGCCGCGTTCCTTTTCCATCTGCAGCGTGATATGCTCGAGCGTCTCTTTTTCGTTTTCGTCCAGGGAGAGCTGGTCGATGATGAGCCGGTCGCCTTCGATCGCCTTGCACGCGGCAAAACGCACCGGGAGCCCGGCCGCCTCCGCGTGGTCGTGGATCAGGTGGATGACCGCGTGCAGGCAGCGGTGGACGGCGCCGTCGTGGTCTTCCTTGTCGCAGAAGTCCTGCCGGGTCGGTCTTTCCTGGTATTTCGCGATGTGGAGCGCGTGGTCCACCAGTTCCCTGACGCCCTCGTTCTTGACTGCGGAGATCGGGACGACCGGTACGCCGAGTTCCGCCTCCATGGCGTTGACGTCGACCGAACCGCCGTTGCCGGTCATTTCATCCATCATGTTGAGCGCGACCACGACCGGGATGTCCATTTCCAGGAGCTGCATCGTCAGATAGAGGTTCCGCTCGATGTTGGTAACGTCGACGATGTTGATGATCCCCTTCGGCTTTTCATTGAGCACGAAGTCGCGGGAGACCAGCTCTTCGCTGGAATACGGGGACATGGAGTAGATGCCGGGCAGGTCGGTGATGGAAGTGTTCGCTTTGCCGAGGATCGCGCCATCCTTCCGGTCGACCGTAACGCCGGGGAAATTGCCGACGTGCTGCCGGGACCCGGTCAGCTGGTTGAACAGGGTCGTTTTTCCGCTGTTCTGGTTGCCGACCAGGGCAAAGGTGAGCAGGGTACCGTCGGGCAGCGGGTCGCCGCTGCCGCGCGGATGGAAACGGCCGCCTTCACCGAGGCCGAGGTGCTCGCTGACGGAAGCTTTAGGAACTGTATTTTCCTCCGTGCGCGCGTCGGCCGGTTCGACTTCGATCTTTTCCGCGTCATCCAGGCGCAGCGTCAGCTCATAGCCGTGCAGGCGGATCTCGACAGGATCCCCCATCGGCGCGAATTTGATGACCGTGATCTCGATGCCGGGGATGATCCCCATGTCCAGAAAATGCTGGCGCAGCGC
>CADBQM010000134.1 GCA_902796795.1 uncultured Eubacteriales bacterium | reverse complement strand
TCGCGCACTTTGGTTTCGGACATAGAGTCCTCCTTTCTGGAATGATGAAGAAAAATGAATGGTTTATTCTGCGGAACAGGGAGAGGAAGGTTGGTTCTCCCTGTTCCAATTTAGAACCTTAGTTACTTACGCCCGCCGATCTACTGATACAGCATTTTGATCAGGTAAGCGTTGAGGTCGGCGTTGCACTTGTCGATCTCTTCCTGCGTCCACTTGTAGAAGCCTTCGCCGGACTTGAAGCCCATCTTGCCCTCGTCGAGCATCTTCTTCAGAAGCGGGCTGGGTTCGTGGCTGTCTTCGATATGGGGCAGAACGTAATTATGGATATTCCAGGTCAGCTGCGTGCCGACGAGGTCGGAGTTCTCCAGAGCGGAGAGCTGCGGCAGTCTCAGACCGAAGGAATTCTTGATGGCGGTGTCGACCGTCGCCGCGTCGGCGATGCCGTGCTCGACGATGCTGATGGCTTCACGCCAGAGGGCGTGCTGCAGACGGTTGGCGATGAAGCCCGGGACGTCCTTCTTGCAGAGGCAGGGTTTCTTGCCGACGGAAGAAAGCACTTCCATGACGGTCTCGGCAACGCCGTCCGCGGTCGCGTCGGTCTTGATGACTTCGACGAGCGGGATCAGGTGACCGGGGTTCCAGAAATGGGTCCCGACAAAGCGCTCACGATGGGTCAGCTTGGAGCTGATCTCGCTCGGGCTCATGACGGAAGAGTTGGTGCAGAAATAAGCATCTTCTCTCATTCTGGCTTCCAGCTTGGCGAAAGTTTCCTGCTTGACGCCCATGTCTTCGAAGACGGCTTCGATGACGAGGTCGGCATCCGCGATGGCCGGATCGTCCATATTGGTCGTGAAATAGATGCGGGAGAGGCGCTCAACGAGCTCTTCTTCCTTAACGTAGCCGCCCTCGACGAGCTGCGCGGTGCTCTTGCGGATACCGGCTTCCACGTCGGTCGGATAAAGATCGTAAACGGTGACCTGGTAATTCGGGTTAGCCGTCATGACGAAGGCGATGTTCTTGCCCATCAGGCCGCCACCGCAGATCAGGATTTTTTTGATCTCTTCAAAGCTTTTCATGTAATTACTCCTCAACTTCATAGTATTCGTTGTCGTCTTTGCCGCGCGGCCCGTCCTTGACATAGATGCCGGGGACGCCGCAGTCCGGGCAATGCCCGAAGCTGTCTTCAAAATAGATCATCAGGTCTTCGGCATATTTGAACTTCCGGCCGCACCGCGGACAACGGTAGTAAAAGAAACCGACGCCCCAGGTCACTTCTTCAGCCCCAGGATCTGACGCGCTTCGTCCGGCGTAGCGACTTCGCAACCGAACTCTTCGATGACTCTCTTCGCTCTCAGAACGAACTGCGCATTGCTCTCCGCAAGAACGCCCTTGCTGTACATGACGTTGTCTTCCATGCCGACGCGGATGCTGCCGCCGAGGGCGATGGCCGCGTACATGACTTCCATGGCGCTGTGGCCGACACCGAAAGCACTCCAGGTGTAGTTATCTTTACCGATCAGACGGTCAGCGGTTTCCTTCATGAAGAGCAGGTCTTTGACGCTGCCGGTGATGCCGTTCGCGCAACCCATGCAGAACTGGAAATGCAGAGGAGCTTCCAGGACACCCTTCTTGATGTAGTAAGCGGCGTTGCCGATCATGCCCGGATCAAAGCATTCGATTTCCGGCTTGGTGTTGGTCTCTTTGAAGACCTGGGCGCACATTTCCAAGAACTTCGGGCTGTTCAGGAAGAGGCCGAAGTTCAGCCAGTTCATGGAGCCGCAGTCGAAGGAAGCCATTTCCGGCTTCAGTTCCTTAACGTGGAGGACGCGGGTCTCATCGGTGGCATAGATGTCACCGGAGGTGGTCATGTTGACGATGATGTCGCAGTCCGGATATCTCTCGTTCAGGAGCTTGACGGTCTCAGCAAATTTATTGTGATCCATGGTGCCGTTGCCTTCATCATCTCTCATGTGGATGTGGGCGATGGCAGCGCCGGCTTTCCAGCAGGCGTAAACGTCGTCGGCGATCTCAGACGGGGTCATCGGGACGTTGGGGTTGTTTTCCTTTTTCGGCCAGGCACCGGTAACAGCGGCGGTGATGATTCTTTTGTTCTTCAGAGCTTTGTCCATTTTTAATTCCTCCTAAAAATATGATGGTGATCTAAGACTGAATTAGCTCAATAAGTTCGCTGCCACCTAATAGAAGCAAAACCCGTGCCAAGTGAGAAATAAAAAAACGGAATGTCTGCAACCCCTTGTATTCACTGGATCGCAGGCAGTTACCGCAGCTGTCTCCCGGGGCAGGACAATGCCCGGCGTGGTGAAAAATGTCACCGCCTGCGGCGCGGCTCTGCCTAACCGGCCAAAATACCTGCCGTTTGGCGCAGCTGGGAATGCGAAGCGCTGGAATCCTTGAAATTCCAACGAATATGTGATGCGCGCATTTTTTCGGCGGGAAATAAAAAAACGGCGGTGAAAAAAATCACCGCCGTGGTGATGCGGTTCACCGCCACTTAGCCTTCTTTATATTGCCGCATTTTTTTAACAAGGGTGGAATGATCCACGCCCAGCGCTTTCGCGGCTTTACGGATGGATCCCTCGCGCTTGATGACGCCGCAGATGAGCTCCTTCTCAAAGAAGGAGACCTGTTCTTTCAAGGTGCCGCCGACGGCGAGCTTCTCCGGCAGGAGCTTGCCCTGATGCAGGGCGGCGTAAGCGATGTTGCGGTCGATGACGATGTCGGAGGGGCTGGTGACGACGATGCGTTCCAGCATATTCTCAAGCTCCCGGATATTACCGGGCCAGTCATAATGCTGCAGCTCGGTGATCCC
>CADBQM010000133.1 GCA_902796795.1 uncultured Eubacteriales bacterium | reverse complement strand
CAAGCTTTACCGGAGCATCTGGCGCTTCGCGAGCTATGCGGAGCTGTTCCGCGTCATCGTCGCTTCCGTGATCACCGCGGCGCTGCATACGCTGCTGATCACTGTTCTCTTCGGGCGGATGCCGATCTCGTATTACATGATCGGAGCGGTGCTGCAGTTCATCTTTATACTCGGGATCCGTTTCTCCTACCGTTTTGTGATCCTGCTCAGGAAGAACAGCCGGAAGTCCGGCAGCTGCAGCCGCGTGATGCTGATCGGCGCCGGCAGCGCGGGACAGCAGATCCTGCGTGACGCAAGCCACGCCAAGGAGCTTTCGGAGCAGGTCGTCTGCATCATCGACGACGACCCGAACAAGTGGGGCCGTTATCTCGAAAACGTCCCGATCGTCGGCGGACGCGACGAGATCCTGGCTGCGGCAAAGAAATACGAAGTCCATAAGATCTTCATCGCGATCCCGTCCGCAAGCGCGGAGGACCGCCGCGATATCCTGAACATCTGCAGCGAGACCGGCTGCGAGCTCCTGAACCTGCCGGGCATGTACCAGCTGGTGAGCGGCGACGTGACCGTCAGCAAGATGAAATCCGTCTCGGTCGAGGACCTGCTCGGCCGCGAACCGATCCGGACCGATATGGACGAGGTCTTCCGCTTCATCAACGGGAAGACCGTGCTTGTGACCGGCGGCGGCGGATCGATCGGCAGTGAGCTCTGCCGGCAGATCGCGGCGCACGCGCCGAAACAGCTGGTCATCGTCGATTTCTACGAAAACAACGCCTACGACATCCAGAATGAACTGAAGTACAAGTATCCGGACCTTCCCCTGGAAGTGATGATCGGCTCCGTCCGGGATTCCCGCCGGATGTTTGAGATCTTTGAACGTTTCCGTCCGGAGATCGTCTACCACGCGGCGGCGCACAAGCACGTGCCGTTAATGGAGGACAGCCCTTCGGAAGCGATCAAGAACAATACGATCGGCACCTACAAGACCGCTTATGCCGCGATGGTGCACGGCTGCGAGCGCTTCGTCCTGATCTCCACGGACAAGGCGGTCAATCCGACCAACATCATGGGCGCGAGCAAACGGCTCTGCGAGATGATCGTCCAGAGCTTCGACCAGAAGATCAAGGAAGGAAAGGCGGCCGAGATCCCAGAGCTCTTTACGCACAGCGATCCGGAGAACAGCTATAAGAACTTCCGGCTGCCGGAGGACGTCCATACGGAGTTCGTGGCGGTCCGCTTCGGCAATGTGCTCGGTTCCAACGGTTCCGTGATCCCGCTGTTCAGGAAGCAGATCGAGCACGGCGGTCCCGTGACCGTGACGCATCCCGACATCATCCGTTATTTCATGACGATCCAGGAGGCGGTGAGCCTCGTACTGCTGGCGGGCACCTACGCAAAGGGCGGCGAGATCTTCGTCCTCGACATGGGCAGCCCGGTACGGATCGACACGCTGGCCCGCAACCTGATCCGCCTTTCCGGTTTTAAGCCGGATGAGGACATCAAGATCGAATATACCGGCCTGCGTCCCGGCGAAAAGCTGTATGAGGAGAAACTGATGGCGGAAGAGGGGCTCCGGAAGACGGAGAACGCCCTGATCCATATCGGCAACCCGATCCCGTTCGACGTGGACGATTTCCTGAAGAAACTCAGCGAGCTCATGGAAGCCGCTTATGACAATAAAAAAGATATCCGCGAGCGGGTGGAGGCGATCGTCACCACTTATCACCGGCTCCCGTGATCCCGAAAGGAGACAGGAATGATCAATTATAAGCTTTTGACTCCCGGACCACTGACGACGAGCCGGACCGTAAAAGAAGAGATGATGGTCGACCACTGCACGTGGGACAACGACTACAAGCAGATCACGCAGAAGATCCGTGCGGAGCTTCTTGAGCTTGCGCACGTATCCCCGGAAGAATATACCGCGGTGCTGATGCAGGGCAGCGGGACCTTCGGCGTGGAATCCGCCATCACGAGTTCGGTCGGGAAGGACGGGAAGGTCCTCATCCTTTCAAACGGCGCTTACGGCGAGCGGCAGGAGGATATCTGCCGGCACGCAGGGATCAATTACAGGATCCAGCACTTCCCTTATTATGAGACCCCGGACGCGGCGGTCGTGGAGCAGATCCTGCAGGAAGATCCTGATATCACGCACGTGTCGATGGTGCACAGCGAGACGACCTCCGGCATCCTGAACGATATCGAGTCGGTCGCGCGCGTCGTAAAGGCAGCGGGCAAGGTCTTCATCGTGGACGCGATGTCGAGCTTTGCGGGCGTCGAGATCCCGGTCGCGGACTGGGGGATCGATTTCATCATCTCCTCGGCAAACAAGTGCATCCAGGGTGTTCCCGGTTTTTCCTTCATCATCTGCCGGCTCGACGAGCTCATGAAGTGCGAAGGGAAGGCGGTCAGCCTGTCGCTCGACCTCTATGACCAGTGGAAGGGCATGTTCGACGGCAAGTGGCGCTTCACCTCACCGACGCACGTGGTACTTGCGTTCGCGAAGGCGATCGAGGAAATGAAGGAAGAGGGCGGGATCCCCGCGCGCAGCAAGCGCTATGCGGACAACCAGAAGCTGCTCGTTTCCGAAATGGCGAAGCTCGGTTACAAAACGTATATCGATGAAGCACACCAGGGCCCGATCATCACGACCTTCTTCTATCCGGAGAACTGCAATTATACCTTCAAGGAGATGTACGAATACATCAAGGCGCGCGGCTACGCGATCTATCCCGGCAAGGTGACGGAGGCGGAGACCTTCCGTATCGGCAATATCGGCGAGATCTATCGGGAGGACATTGAGAAGCTGATCGCGATCTACAAGGATTTCCTGGCGGAGAAAAACGCGTAATATACGGCAGTCCGCCCTGTAAAGACGGGAGTTTGATCTGAAAAGCGGGAGGACGGAAGAGTGGATCAGAACAACGAACTGAAAAGAAAACTGACACCCATGCACGTCTGGGCGATCGCCTTCGGCTGTGTGATCGGTTGGGGCTCCTTTATCAATCCGGGAAAGAAATTCCTGCACACCTCCGGCGTTGCCGGAACGGCGATCGCGATGATCCTCGGCGCGCTGGTCATGATCATCATCGCGTTCTCCTATGCCTACATGGTCCCGAAGTATCCGAAGGCGGGCGGTGAGTTCACCTTCACCAAAGCCTGCTTCGGCAAGAGGGCGGCTTATCTCTGCGGCTGGTTCCTGGTCGTCGCGTACCTGACGAACGTCCCGATGAACTCGACGGCGATCGGCCTCATCGTGGACGGTCTCGACGGCCCGCTGGATATCCTGAAGTTCGGCTTCCATTATACGATCGCGGGTTTCGACATCTATATGGGCGAGATGCTGCTCGCGATGGGGATCCTGATCCTGTTCGGCTACCTGAACATCATCGGCGTCCAGAAGGCCGCCTTTGTACAGACGGTCCTTTCCATCCTGCTGATCATCTGTGTCTTCACGCTTTTCGTCGCGGGACTCGTAAGCAGCAAGGCAAAGGGCATCAACATGGAGCCCATCTGGGGCTTTGATAAGGCGGCGGCGATGGCGGCGGAGGCTACGACAGCCAACATCAGCCCGTTTGCGCATGCCGGAACGGCCGGCATCCTGAGCGCCATCCTGGCGACCTTTGCGATCGCGCCCTGGGCTTACGTCGGATTCGACGCGATCCCGCAGGCGGCGGAGGAGTTCAACTTCTCCTTCAAGAAAGTCTCCTATATCATGATCATCGCGATCGTGTTCGGCTGCTTCGTCTATGTTTCCAACAATACCGTCGCGGCAGCGGCGCTCACGAACTGGCCGGACCGCGTGATGGCGGGCGAATGGGTCGTGCTGGTCGCGGCCGAAGAACTTTTAGGTACCTTCGGCAAAGTCCTGATCGGCGTCGGCGTTTCCTGCGCGGTGCTCTCCGGCATCATGGGCTTCTATCTCGCTTCCAGCCGGCTGATGTACTCGATGAGCCGCGACGGCTACCTGCCGGAGTGGTTCGGACGGGTCGACAAGAAATACGGTACGCCCAAGAACGCGATGATCTTCTGCATCATCGTCAGCCTTTCCGGCCCGATCCTGGGACGCGAGGCGCTGGGCTGGTTTGTGGACATGAGCGCGATCGGCGCTTCGATCGGTTATTTCTTCACCTGCGCGAGCACGATGGTGACAGCGAAACAGTTTGGGGACGCAAGCCGTTTCCTGAAGGTGATGGCCGTTGTCGGCGTGATCTTCAGCGTGACCTTCATGATCCTGCAGCTGATCCCGATCCCGGGACTTTCCGGCGTCCACTTCGGAAAGGAAAGCTATATCATGCTGGCCATCTGGGTCGCGATCGGCATTGTGTTCTATATCATGCAGCGGAAGCATTTTGCATCGGAATAAGTGATTGACAGGAGAGAGCGGATGAAGATCGGCTGTGTAAAAGAGATCAAGAACAACGAATACCGCGTCGGCCTGACGCCGGATGACGTCCGGGCCTACGTCAAGGCAGGACACCACGTCTATATCGAAAAAGAAGCCGGGCTCGGTTCGGGCTTCACAGACAACGAGTACGTCGACGCCGGCGCGTCGCTGATCGACAATGCCGCGGACGTGTGGCACCTCGTCGACATGATGGTCAAGGTCAAGGAACCGCTGCCGGAAGAGTATCCGCTGTTCCACGACGGCCTGATCCTCTATACTTACCTGCATCTTGCGGCAGATCCCGGGCAGCTTCAGGCATTGTTGAAAGGCAAAGTACGCGCTGTCGCCTATGAGACGATCCAGGAGACGGACGGGTCGCTTCCGTGCCTTGCGCCGATGAGCCAGATTGCCGGCCGCCTTTCGATCCAGGAAGGCGCCAAATATCTGGAAAAACGCTTCGGCGGCGAAGGCATCCTCCTCGCGGGCGTGCCCGGTACACCGAAGGCGAACGTCGTGATCCTCGGCGGCGGCACCGTCGGCATGAACGCGTGCAAGATCGCCGTCGGCATGGGCGCGAACGTCACGATCCTTGATATCAACCTGAAGCGGCTGGAAGAACTCGACAACATGTTCGGCGCGCACATCCAGACCCTGGTCTCGAACGAAAGCAACGTCGAGCGCGTGCTGAAGGACGCGGACCTCGTCATCGGCTCGGTCCTGATCCCCGGCGGCTCCACCCCGAAGCTCTTTAAGGCAAAATACCTGAAGGAGATGAAGGAAGGCGCGGTCTTCGTGGACGTTGCGATCGACCAGGGCGGCTGCGGCGAGAGCAGCCATGTGACCACCCACGACGACCCGGTCTTCATCCGCGAGGGCGTGGTGCATTACTGCGTCGGCAATATGCCGGGCGCCGTGCCGCGCACGAGCACGATCGCGCTGACGAACGCGACGCTCCGCTACGGCCTCCAGATCGCGGCATCGGGCATCGAAGAAGCCATAAAGAAGAGTGTGGTGATCCGCTCCGGCGTCAATACCTTTGACGGGAAGCTGACGAACAAAAACGTCGCCCTGGCACACGATATGGCGTATACGGACGTGCTTACACTCGTCGGCTGAGCACGGAACATTTTTAGAAACAAAGATAAGCAGCGCCCCGGCAGGCTGTACCTGCCGGGGCGCTGTTTTGCATGGCTATCTTGAAAAAGGTCGTAAGATTACTCACCCGCCTTCGCGAGTGCCGCATCCAGCATCGAGGCCAGCTGATCGAACAGGTCCTTCATCTCCGGGCTCTCTTCATTCGCCAGGACCCGGATATTATAGTGCATGGAGTCTGCCTGGACATACAGCACATGGGCAAGCCCCCTTTCAAAGGTCTCCACCGTGCGGTATGCCTCACGGCCGGAGGGCAGGTCATAGGCAGCGGTCTTTCCCTGCACTTCTCCCTTGATATGATCCGGCGTTTCTACCGTATAGGTGATCCGAATATCACCGCAGTCATAACCGCTCGTCAGGGCGGTATAGGTGAGTTTGCCGCTGCGCTCGCCCGTGAAATACACAAAAACATGCTGGGAAAGGGCTGTCTTCTCATCCGGGAACAGGGTGCCTGTGTAATTCACGGCTTTCATCCCAGGGATCTTTTCCAAAGCCTCCTCGAACGGGTCGACGATCTCCATTCCGGCCCATGCAGCGGCTTCGCGGCTGCTTTCAAAATATCTGGATGCCACGCCCGGAAGATTGCTCGAGAGGATCTGTTCTTCACTGCTCATCTGATCCCAGGCCTCATAATTCCGGATCAATACTTCGGACATGGAGGAATGGGCATCTGTGTCTGCGGAGGCGTCTTTTTCGTGTATCGGCAATTCTCTTTTCATGACCAGGGTCCCTTTGCTGTAGCGGATCGTGATCGGAACGGCGGGATCTGAGGGATCGCTGCCTTCCCAGACGGCTTCATCGGAAGTGTTGTCTTTCAGCGCCGTTACACCGAACAACTTCTCCAGGCGTGGTATCATATTCTTTTCAGTTTTTGTGAACCGAATATTCATCAGGTACAGGCCGGAACCGGATCGTTCATCAAAAACGGCAGAGACTTCCGCGGGAAAGCTATCCACTTTGAGCTGTTCCCAGAGGACGATAGCGGAACCGTCCTGATGATAGACCGTGTTTCCGCCGGTATTGATCTGCCGAATGGTTTCTTCTGCAGACATACCCCAGCTTACCTTTTTGAAGGGCGGGTCGAGTGAGGCTGTCCGGGCTTGTTTTTTCTCACAGCCGGAGAGCAGCACTGTGACAAGGAGCAGGGCAGCGATCAGGAAGAGGAGCCGATGATTCCTGTATTTCATTTTGTTTCCCTCCTTAGTAGACTTCTCCGCCTTCCGTGCAGACGAGCTGGACTGTTTTTGTCAGTTCTTCTTTTGCAAGTCCGCGCTGCATTATGACGGAAGCCGTGATGGCTGCCGAGTTGTTCTCTGCCTTTTCCTTGAGACCGAGGATCGTCCAGGCAGGGCTGTTTGATTCAGCAGAAGAACTGCAGCCGGTACAGAGGACAGAACTTCCATCAAATGCAAAGGATGCCGTGATCGTGATAGTAAAGAACTCTTCATCCTTCGTCCCTCTGAAGGAGACCGTCTTGGAACGGACGATATGATGCTTCCCTTTTTCTTCGCTGTCTTTGCCGGCGGGCAAAGACTTTGCGGCTGCCACCGGAAGTATGGTCTCCGTTCCGACGATCGCCTGTTCCCTGAAATGCCGGTACGTTGCCTCCTGGATGAAACAGAAGACGGCGACCCCGATAACGGCCGCAACGGTCAGTGCAATCAGCCAGCGCTTCATATACGTACGGAAGCGGAGCGCGTCCGTCAGCATATTCAGGTCGGTGGATCCGTAATAATCGAGCAGTGTGTCCTCAGGGCTTCCGAGCGCCTGATAAAGATCTTCCAGGGAGCCGACTTCATGTTCGCCGCAGTATTCTTCCGCAGCGGCCTTCAATTTCTTTAAATAGTTCCTTTCCCATGAACCCTTACGGGGCAGCAGGGAGCGGATTTGCCGAATATATTTCTGTATGAGTATTTTCTTCCTCATATTCTTTTACCGCCTCTCCAAAAACTGCTTCTTCCGGGAGCGCGAGGATCGCATTGATGCCCCCGGTCATTTCCTGATAGAGCAGCAGAAGCTGCTGCAGCGATTCTTTACCTTTTTCAGTGATTCGATAATAGACGCGCGTGCGTTTTGCTCCGACACGTACGGTGTATTCACTGATCTTTTCCTCAGATTCCATCCGGTACGTAATGGTGTAAACGGCATTCAGCGTTAGGTCTACGGTACTGCCGGAAAGTTCCCGCAGCGTCTTTGCGATCTCGTAAACATAACAGTCTTTTCTGTTCAGGAGAAAAAGGATCAGCATTTCTGTTACGTTGTTCGTGAATAATGTCTTTCCAAGCATCATAGCGGTGCACCTCGATTCCTTCATTTTATAGCTGACAGGATCATTCTATTCGATAATGTTTTGATTGTCAATATATTCTGAAAAAATAATATTACTATAATGAGAATATTGTAGGCGGCAGAATGGCCGGCCTGTGGTCAGGATGGTTCGCCGGACATCAAAAAGAAGCTGCCGCATGGCGCGGCAGCTTCTTTTCTTTTTCTTCTCTTAGTCTTCCAGCAGTCCTTTGATGAATGCTTTCCGTTCTTTTTTCAGCCGGAGCTTTGTTTCGAGAACGGCTTCCTTGTCTTCCATGCGGCGGATCTTGTCCGCGGTCTTTGCTGCTTTCTTCTTCGCCTTGACCTGGTTCTTGTCCGTGATCTTGAAGCCTTTCTTCACAGCGGAGCTGACGGCGATGAAGAGCGCCACGATGAGGAGCAGGAGCTCTAAGGCGAGGCCGATCATCTGGGCGTTATCGTTGATCCATTTCTTGGTCTCGTCCGCCTTCTGCTTTTTCAGCGCTTCTTTTTCTTCCGGGCTCAGGGCTTCGTAAGCGGCCTTTTCGGCAGCTTTACGTTCCTTTTCCTGCAGCTTTTCTTCTTTTTTCTTTTCGGCTTCGGCCTTCTTTTCTTCGGCTTTTTCCTTGAATTCGGCCGTTTTTTCTTCGATCAGCGCCTTCTTTTCCTCGATAAAGGCCTTGATCTTTTCAATGAGGTTTTCGGAAGCGGCTTCTGTTTCCGCGAGCGCTTCCGTGAGTTCTTCTTCTGCCTGTTTCAGTTCTTTTTCGTTTTCCATGATCTCACCTGCCGATCATTTTTTCTGCCCTCATATTAGCAGAGCGCCGCGCAATATGCAAGAGAAGAATACGCTTTGGCATGCGGCATGCATGTCGCGGATTGATTTATTGACGCTCCTGTGGTAGACTTTAAATCCGTATGGAAAAAAATACCGAAAAAGGAATCTTTTGATATGAAAAACCTTTTGCTGCTGTTTGGCGGCCGCTCCTCGGAACATGATATTTCCTGTATGTCGGCGGAGAACGTACTCTCCGAGATCGACCGGGAAAAGTACCGGGTCTATCCGGTCGGCATCACCGAAGAAGGCGCCTGGCTGTACGTCCCGGATACGGGAAAGACCGTGCTGACGGACGGAAGCTGGAAGGAAACGGGCACGCCTGCGCTGCTTTCGCCGGATGCGGTCAGAAAAGCCTTATATATCGCCGGGGAAAACGGTTATGAAGAGATCCGGATCGACGCGGCATTCCCGGTCCTGCACGGGTTGAACGGGGAAGACGGGACGATCCAGGGCCTCTTTGAACTTGCCGGGATCCCGTACGTCGGCTGCGGCGTCTTTGCGAGCGCAGCGAGCATGGACAAGAGCATGACCAAGATCCTGGTGGGGCCGCTCGGCATCCGCCAGGCAAAGAGCGTCCTCATCTACCGCAAGGAGATCCAGCAGGATGCGGAAAAAGCGGCGGCAAAGGCGGAACTTGCCCTGCCGTACCCGATCTTTATCAAGCCGGCCTGCGCCGGTTCTTCCGTCGGCGTCAATAAGGCGGTAGACCATGAAAGCCTGAAGGCGGCGCTCATCGAGGCCGCAAAGCATGACCGCAAGATCCTCGCGGAGGAGTGCATCAACGGCCGCGAGCTTGAATGCGCGGTCTACGGCGACCAGGATACGACCCTGGTCTCCGGCGTCGGCGAGATCCTTTCCGCAGCGGAGTTCTACGATTTTGACGCGAAATATCATAATGCGGATTCCCGGACGGATACGTCGCCCGTCCTGCCGGAAGGCGTGGAGGAGGAGATCCGCTCGGCGGCCGCGCGCATTTTCCGCGCCGTCGACGCCTACAGCCTTTCCCGCGTGGACTTCTTCCTGGACGAGAAGGGCATCGTTTTCAACGAGATCAATACCATGCCCGGCTTTACCGCGATCAGCATGTATCCGATGCT